>JBDGSE010000035.1:0-13180 GCA_042217695.1 Candidatus Nanohaloarchaea archaeon
GCGGGGCACAGGCTACTGAAGGTTGCCTGTTAGTAGCATCGATTGTTTCGATGCGGGGCACAGATTGCCTCTGGCTATCTGTTTTTAGCATCGATGACCGATGCGGACTATATTCTTGTTGTGAGGAGTAATCGTTAAAAGAGGTTCCGGGGAGGTGGTAAGGGTTAAACCTCTGGAGCACCAATAATGTACCGGGGTGTTTCTGGATGGGGGATGGAACAGAGGAGCTTGAATCGGATGAAAAATCGTTGCAGGACATTTTTGAGGACGTTGCGGGCGAGGACCACGTCGAAGTTGAGGAGCGTTACGATGACGGCGGTATCGATTCCCGGGATCTCACAGGTTACGAGGAGGAAGAGGTCGACGTGGAGGACGATGCCGGTTACGAGGGTTTCACCTAGATGGTGAACGCGGCGCCGATTTTGGATTAAAGCCGGGAGATGCCCGGTTAGAAACTACGTTTATCAGAAGTAGGTCCGGCCCGTGGGCTATGCTCCTGGATGGTCTCTTCCGATGAGACTTCGAAAACAGGTTTTCTGGCAGCCCAGGAAGCTCTTTAAGAGTTTCGTCCTTTCAGAAGTTTCATCCGGCGAACTGGGCGTTCTTCTTCCTGAGGTGGGGGTAGCCGCACTTCCTGCAGGTGGTGTCCTCCGGGTTATCGGTACGGTTCTTTGCGTTGCATCTCCTGCAGATGTAGACGTTCTCGAATACTCTTTTCTGGGCCTCTTCAAATCTCTGCGCCATTGGGGATCGACCTGTACCTGTAAGTGATACTTAGATTTAAGTAGGTAAAGCCGGGCGGGAAACAGCTAAAAAACTGGTTCGGCCTTTCAAACCTGTGAAACCGGAAAAAGTTTTCAGGAGGTACGACATCCGGGGCGAGTATCCCGGGGAGGTGGATGAGGAGTTCGCCGAAAAACTTGGGAAGGCGCTCGGGACCTTTGTCCAGGATAACTCTGGCGAGAAAGTAGTGGTCGGGAGGGACAACAAGGAGTCCTCAGTTGAGCTAAAGGCGAAACTTGTGAAAGGACTGGTTTCCACCGGGGTAAAAGTTTACGATGCAGGTGAGGGCCCGACCGATTACCTTGCGTTCGCCGCCTCGAGTAAAAACGCGGTGGGTGTCCAGGTCACGTCGTCGCACATGCCGCTGGATTTCAACGGCTTCAAGTTCGTCTACCCGGAGGGCAACGGCTTCGTGAACGAGGATCTATACGAGGTGCAGGACCTTTTCCGTGCGGGAGACTTCGTTGAAGGAGATGGCTCGGTTACAGGTGACAGCCTCCGGGAAGAGTACCGGGAACAGCTGAAATCGTACTTCGAAAGGTTTTTCGACTCCATTGAGAAGAAAGTGGTTGTCGACACTCTGGGAGGTGCCGCGACCGGTTTCCTGCCCGACCTACTTGAGGAGCTTGGCGCCGAGGTTATCGATGTCTCCTCGGAGAGGAAAGGTTTCCACGTGGACCCGCCTGAACCAAGGCCGGAGCTGCTGGAACACGTTGAAAGCCGGGTCGAAAAGGAGGACGCGGACCTTGCCGTTGCGACGGACCTGGATGCCGACCGCATCGCCCTTTACTTCGATGGAGGATGGGTCTCCGGCGACGACCTGTTCGCGCTGTTCGCTGAGATGCTGGATGGTGACGTGGTGGCTTCGGTCGATACCTCTCCCGCGGTGGAGGAGGTCGTGGAATCCCGAGGGAGCAGCATATACTACACGCGAGTTGGTGACCCTTTCGTGGTCTCCCGGATGATAGAGGAGGAAGCCGAACTTTCAGGCGAGCCGAACGGACACTACTGCTTCCCGGGGTTTGTGAACTATAACTCCGGCACGCTTGCAGGACTTTTACTGGCGGGTATGGACCTTGAAGAGAGACTTGACGCGGTTCCGGGATACTTCACCGAGAGGAGGAGTGTGGAGGTGGATGACAGAGAGAGGGTCATGGATGAAGTGAGGGAGCACGCACGGGAAGAGCACGATGTTACAGACGAGAAAGACGGCGTGAAGTTTGCGGTGGGGGACGCCACGGTGCTGGTACGGCCCTCCGGTTCGTCGCCTGTTGTAAGGATAATCGCACAGTCCCGGGACGAGAGGAATGCAGAAGAAGCGGCGGAGGAAGTCGCGGGGATCATCCGGTAGCCCAAAGCTATTATAGGGCGAGCACACTCCTTTCTCTATGCCCTCGATGGAAGCGCTGACTCGCTGGGTTACAGGGGTCTATGGCACGCCTCTCGACACTCTAATGGTTTTATCGGCAGAGTACGCGGTTTTTCTCTCGTTCGTGGTTCTGGCGTACATGTGGTTTTCGGGTGAAAGAGATGCGGTGGCGCTGGCGATGTACACCGGTGTCGCGGGAGTCCTCATGTCTTACGCCATGGGTCTTCTCTACAGCCATCCCGGGCCCTACACGGTTCTGGATACGCTGCTCTCGGACCCGGCCGGGGAGAACACGTTCCCCAGCCAGCACACTGCCCTGGCTTTCTCGCTGGCCTTCGCCGTCCTGAAAAGGAGGCCGGGTTACGGCTATGCGCTGGCAGTATTCGCCGTTCTGACGGGGCTGGGGCGGTTTTACACCGGGCTTCACTGGCCTCTCGATATCTTCGGGGCGTTACTGGCGTCTGGTATCGCGTATCTACTCGTGAACCTCCTCGAGAAACCGCTCATGGAGTTTTCCCGGCCGTTCATCGAGTTATACGAAAAGTACTCGCCTGTCTAGACCACGTCTCTCCCACGTTGATTTTTAATTCTGGAGCGTGAATCTCTGGTGTGGTCCAGATGAAGGGTGGCTACGATCACCTCTCCAGAAGGAGAGGGCGCTCAAGCAGATATCCCGGAGGGAGAATCTGCGGCGTTCACTTGCAAAGAACAGTTTAAAGACTTCAAAACCTGTAGACACAGTTCCAGCTTTTCTGCGACTCTCGACTCGAAGGGCCGGGTAACCGTGCCCGCGGAGATACGTAAACGTTTCGGCCTGGAGAAGGGCGACAGGGTGTCGCTCGAGCTATCCCGTGTTCTGTTGCGGGTGGAGGTCGAACGGAGGGAAGCATTGGGAATCATCCGGGAGCTTGACGCGGAGGAGTTCCGTTATTCTGACGGTACGCTGGAGGTGGTTCGATGAATTATTTAACGTCTCAGGCCGAAGGAAACGATACGAGGCAGGAAAACATGGAGGTCAAAGGATTGAAAGGGTTCTACGACCGGTACCCCGGTGAGCAGAAATCATGGCGAAAACTTATCGATACCGTGGAGGAGACAGCGAAGGAGTTCGGTTTCCGCGAGATAAACACGCCGAACGTTGAGAGAACGGAGCTTTACCGGGTGAAGTCCGGCGACGAACTGCTGGATCAGACCTACAGCTTCGAGGACAAGGGCGGGAGAGAAGTAACGCTGATACCGGAGCAGACGCCTACCCGCGCGAGGATGGTGCAGCAGAGAAAGGACCTGAAGACTCCGATCAAGTGGTTCGATACCTCGAAACGCTGGAGGTACGAAGAGGTTCAACGTGGACGCGACCGTGAATTCCTGCAGGGAGATTTCGACATCTTCGGTGTCGAGTCCGTGGAGGCCGAGGCCGAGATCATCGCCGCCGCCGCGACTATATACAGGAAACTTGACCTGGATTCCCGGGTAAAGTTTCTGGTGAACGACCGTCAGCTGCTGGAATCCATACTTGAGTCGCACGGCATAGAAGAGACGGAAGAAGTTCTCTCGGCGGTGGACGACAAGGAAAAGATGTCCCGTGAGGAGTTCCTGGAGGAGCTCGAGGATGCGGGCCTGGACAGGGAACAGGCGGAAGATGTGGACTCGATAACCTCTATCTCCGGGCCTATCGCGGAGACCGTTGAACGTGTACGGAAAGAAGCGCCAGAGGAGGCCATGGAAACTGTCGAGAGGCTGGAGTCTCTCGCGGATGCACTCGAGGCGTACGGGGTCGAGGAGATGTGTGAACTTGACCTCTCCATTTACAGGGGACTGGCTTACTACACCGGGCTGGTGTTCGAGGCCTTCGACGCCGAGGGCGAACTGCGGGCACTGTTCGGCGGCGGCCGTTACGACGACCTGGTCGGGTTGTTCGGTTCGCGTGAAGTTCCTGCGGTCGGTTTCGCGTTCGGTTACTCGCCCACGGTCGAACTACTGAAGAAGGAGGACCGGTGGCCCATCGCTGAAACCGAGACCGACGTCTACGTTCTCAGCGTCTCCGAAAGCGTAAGAGACCAGGCCATGGAGTACGCAGCCGCTTTGAGAGGTAAAGGGCTCGTGGTAGAGACCGACCTCTCCGGAAGAAGCTTCGGCAAGCAGCTTTCCTATGCCGATTCGATCAACTCGGAGAGAGTTCTCATCGTGGGTGAGCGCGACCTGGAAAACGGAGAGGTCACGATGAAGCACATGGGCTCGGGCGAGGAGGAGAACATTCCGGAGGATGGGGTCCTTGAACACCTCGAATCCGAGGGCGTCATCTAGTAGCCGTCGGTCAGGTCGATATAGCCTTTTACCAGTTTTATGGGTGGATAGCGGAGCCTGTGCCATGCATGACCCAGGACGCCTCTATCCTCTTCCCGTTCCTCCACGACCTTCCGGGCCTTCTCCTCTCCCATCTTCTTCAGGGCGTAGATTTCCGCGTATCCCTCGTCCGCCCAGAACACGAGACCGAAGCAGGCCGTGAACACCGCTGCAAGAGGGAAGAAGTATAGCACGGAGAGAACGGCCGCCACCGTTGAATACTGCAGCATCAGCAGGGGCGTGGAGATAAGTGCCAGCGCCGAGAACATGGCTCCGGCCGCCGTTAAAAGCACCAGAGGGTAGAAAACTGCAGTCCAGAACCTGCTGACGGTTTTGTGCCCGTATTCGTGGAGGAAAACGTATTCTTCCATCAGGTCGGAGTCTATCCGGCCCTGGTTCATCGCTATAACGTTGTTTACCAGTGTCTTGCCCCGGGGAGCGCTGTCCGAGTCGTCGGAGAACCAGTAGACCGTTTCCTCTACACCGCTGTAGGATACCTGTTCCACTTCCTCGAGATCTCTACGTCCAAGTTTCAGGAGCAAGACGGTAAGGAAGTGGTTGAGGCTTGATAGAGCGCTCTGATCGGGCATGTATACCAGAGGATGCCGGAGATTAATACGATTTTTCCCGTGTCTCAGGCCTGACTGAAATCCGCCAGGCTCTGCTGTTTCTCTTCCTGTTCCTCCAGGAAGAAGTTGTACTCCCTGACGATCCACCGCACGAGAAGGTTCACTACCGAGTCCACCTGTCGGTCAGTCATCGTCTTGCCCGCAGGGATTCTATGGGCGCGGGAAAGGTTCTTCCTTGAATCGGCGTGGCAGGCATGCATCGCCTTGTAGACAGGGTTGCCGGCCCGTGGTGTCTGCGAACCATCGTTCTCCGGCTGTTCTCTTAGCTTCGTCTCAACGATGGACCTCGCCTGTTCCTTGATGCCTGCGATACCTATATCCTGTATCAGTGCGATGTCCTCGTCGGTGAGCCGTGGCTTGGACTCGTCTCTTCCCGGGAGTTTCAGCTTTCTCATATAGATAGAACGTAAATCGAATGTTTTAAGACTAATTTAAACCCCTGCCCCGGGAGAAAAAGGATTAAAAACCTCTATACGGCGTCTAAAACCGTTTTAGAGGCGGGCGAGGAGGATTTCCTTCCTGCCGAAGAAGCCTGCCCGGTGATGTTCCCCTGTCTGCAGGATAGACAGATCGGTTCAGGGCATCAGGACCGCCCTGAACCTGACATCGCCGTTCATCATGTCTTCATAGGCCTTTTCGTAGTCCTCCAGGTCGTACCGCTCTATCTCCGGGGTTATTCCTTCCCGGGCGGAGAACTCCAGGGTGTCCTGGCTGTCTCTGGCGGTTCCGGAGGAGTGGCCCGAGACGGAGGCGCTTTTCGCCACCAGCTGTCCGACCGACAGCTCTATATCCTTTCCCGGCACTCCGACTACAGTGGCCTCACCCTCAACACCAAGGCCTTCTATACCGTTCTCTATGGCCTCCTTTACCGGCGCGGTGGAGAGGAGGGCGTCGGCTCCGCCGAGTTCCTGGAGTCTCTGGGAGACGTCTTCCCTGCTCGAGTTGATGAAATGGTCTGCCCCGAGCTCTCTTGCGTAATCCTCTTTGTCGCTGTGGCTGATAGCCACTGTCTCGTAGCCGGAATCCGATGCGTACTGTACCCCGAGGTGGCCGAGCCCGCCTATCCCGAGTACTGCAACGGTGTCTCCCGGGTCCAGGTCGGTGTGTCTCAGGCCGTTGAAGGTCGTGACTCCGGCGCACATAAGTGGTGCGGCCTCTGGCGAATCAAGTTCTTCAGGCACTTCTGCCAGTGCTTCCTGTCTCGCAGCCATGTACTCGGCATGGCCTCCATCCCTTGTCAGGCCGGTGATCTCCTGGTTTTCGCACTTGATAAAGTTTCCTCGCCGGCACTGCTCGCAGTGGAAGCAGTGGCCGCCGTGCCAGCCCACGCCGACTCTTTCTCCTTCGTCCCAGCCACTGACCTCTGCACCGGTCTCATCTATGACACCGATGACCTCGTGGCCGGGAGTCCTGGGGAACTCTGCCTCTGGCCGTGAACCCTCGACCGCGTACTTGTCGCTGTGGCATACACTGGAGGCCTCGACCTCTATCAGGACCTCCTCTGGTCCCGGTTCAGGTTTTTCCACCTCCTGTATCTCGATTTCACCTGGCGATGTAACGACTGCTGCTTTCATTTTTTCTGACATAGTTAAACACCTCTGAGAACGTTTGATATTTGGTTCTCCCCGCTTTTAGATATGAGGGGTGCCGGAATGCTATTTCTCTCCTGCTATCGGTTGAGTTATTAAAACTTTGAGCAGCTCCAGTAGTTATGGCCTACAAAATCGGGTTAGTCGGCAAGCCTTCCGTGGGCAAGTCCACGTTCTTCAACGCCGCGACCATGAACGAGGTGGACGAAGCGGCCTACCCATTCACCACGATAGACCCTGCGGTAGGAGAGGCATATGTCCGGGTAAGATGCGCTGCGCCAGACTTTAACGAGACATGTGACCCGAGAGTCGGTTACTGTGTTGAGGGAACGCGTTTCGTTCCCGTGAAGCTGGTGGACGTCGCCGGCCTGATACCGGGGGCGCACGAGGGCAAAGGCCTCGGCAACAAGTTTTTGACGGACCTGAACGAGGCGGACGTACTGATTCACATAGTTGATTTCTCCGGGAAGACGGATATCGAGGGCGAACCCACGGAGGGCCACGACCCGCGAGAGGACATCGATTTCCTCGAGGAAGAGCTGGACATGTGGTACCTCGAGATACTCGAGAAAGGCATCGAACGTTTCAAGAACAAGGTGAGCCAGCAGGACGTGAAACTCGAGGAGGAGCTGGCGGAACAGATGTCCGCGTTCCGCACCAACAAGAACGAGATAAAACAGATCATACTCTCCGAGGGACTGGAACTCGATCCCTCGACCTGGGGAGAGGACGAAAAACAGGCGCTGGCCCGGTCCATAAGACAGCGGACAAAGCCGATGATAATCGCGGCCAACAAGATGGACACCCCCGAGGCAAGGGAAAACTTTGAAGAGATAGCGCAGGACGAGGAATACGAGCACCTTACCATCGTGCCTGTGAGCGCCCATGCCGAGAAAGCACTGAAGAACGCGGAGAGGAAGGGCGTGGTGGATTACACGCCGGGGGAGGACAGCTTCGAGTTGCTGGAGGACGTACCCGAGGAGAAGAAGGAGGGTCTGGAAAAGATAGAGGACTTCATGGAAAAATTCGACGGTACAGGGGTCCAGGAGGCGATGGAGACCGCTCTCTTCGACGAACTCGGCGTCATAGCGGTCTTTCCGGGCGGTGCGGACGGACTGGGAGACGAGCACGGAAACATACTGCCGGACTGCTTCCTGCTTGAAGAGGGCTCAACCGCGGAGGACTTCGCCTACACCATACACTCGGACCTGGGCGAGGGGTTTCTCCACGCCATAGACGTGCGGGAGAACCGGCAGATCTCTGCAGATCACCAGTTAGAACACCTGGATGTCATCGAGATAGTCTCCTCTCAGTGATCGTCTTCATCGAACCAGGTGAAGACCTCCATCCTGAGCAGGACGGAGGCCATGCCCAGAGCGAGTATCGAGACCGCGAACGCCCAGATGTATATCACGATCTCCAGCTGCATGGCGAGAACAGGCACGAGGACCAGCGCGATCACAAGGCCCAGGCCGCCGAGCGACAGGCTGACGGACTCGTACCTCGGGTTTTCGTGGGACATCATCCCTGAGACGGCCAGCATGGAGCCGTAGGCCGCCAGCGGCACGGCCAGAACCAGAGAGTAGGACGTGTAAAGGTATCCTGCAGCGGCTGAAAGGAGGTAGAGCATCCCAAGAACGGCCACGCCCCCGGACAGGTTCCGTGCCATGTAAGAGGATAGTTCCAAGCAGGTTTAAAGCCTGTTCAGCCAACTTTTTTATTGGAGAAGGGTTAACCCTCCTTTATGACTCTAGTGGACCTCTCCATATGGTTTCTCGTGCTGGTCCTGGTGTTCCTACTCAGGAGCGGTATAATACACGCCTCTGCAAAGTTCCTGTTGCCTGACGATCCAGGCCCGCTGAAGGCGTTCCACCTGGCTGGCATCGGGATGTTGCTGGACATCGTGGCCACGTTCATACCCTTTGGAGGGCCGATATCGATAGCCCTGTTCATAGCCTACGCGTCCAAGATCTACGAGACCGACAGGCTTGCCGGCATGTCCATAGCCGCCCTTGCAGGGATTGCAGGATTCGTCATCTTCAACCTGTTAAAAACAGGGTTGCTGGGGATGGTCTAGCCGAAAAGTCCGGTGAACCATCGCGCCAGCATGCTGAAAAATCCTGCCTCTTTCTCTTTCTTCACTTCTCTGGAGAGAGTGTCTATGGTCTTCCCGTCGTGCTGGACTTCAAGGGTGAACTCTCTGTCCTGGATCTCTCCGCTGACCTGGTACTCCAGTACAGCAAGGCTCTGGACACAGGTCTCGTTGGTCGGTATCTTCTCGAGATTGAGGACGTAACTGTTCCCGTCCACGCTCAGCGAGCGATCTACCCTGTAGCAGGGGGTCGGTAGCTGCATCTGACCCTGGAAACTGAACCTCCAGGTCCCGTTCACGTCTTTCACCGAGACATCTGTGATCTTGTCCCTCACACCTGGGCTCAGCGAGATGTTCAGCTTCTCGAAACGGAGGCTGAAGTTCTGGCCGGTGGATGCGGACGCGCCTGAACTATCGGGCTGGGCCATTATATGTGGCTGGTTCTCGGGACCCGTGTAGTTCACGATCGCAGTGGATGTGGACAGGCTCAACGCGAATACGGTCAGTAGTACCAGTGTCTTTCTCATGTGACCTGTTTCACGGCTCTATTTTAAAACAGCTTCTGTTTCGTTCGATGATCGCCGAATAAAACACTGTCCCGGGCCGATGGCTGTCATTTCTCTGCGCCGGAGGTTATACGGGCCGTATGCCAGAGGAACCGGGTTATACCCACGAAAAGACCCATGACTGCCAGGTCGTAGGCTTTCTCATCGGGTATCACGCCGTTGACCACCAGGCCTGCAACCAGCGAATAGCCCAGTGCCACGTATGCAAGGATCCGGAACTCCGAGGCAGACTCCTGGAGGTAGAACATCGACATCGCCACATTTTCCCTCTCCTT
This sequence comes from Candidatus Nanohaloarchaea archaeon, assembly GCA_042217695.1. Classification (GTDB taxonomy): domain Archaea; phylum Nanohalarchaeota; class Nanosalinia; order Nanosalinales; family Nanosalinaceae; genus JBDGSE01. The sequence goes on from JBDGSE010000035.1 coordinate 9,647, forward strand.
GAAGTTGCGGAGTGTCTTCAGGGAGAGTATGAGAGCAGTCAGGGTTATCCCTGCACCCGCCAGGCCGAAGAACGCCTTGTAGATCATCTGAACCGCCTCCACCACCGGAACAGCACTGCCGCGAACATGCCGCCGTAGATGACCCCTGTCAGCTTCGATGCCAGCCAGAAGGCCTTGCTGGATGTCAGGATCCCGTAGATATACATGAGGAATCCTGCCAGCATCAGGGCGTTGGCGCCCGCTATTATCTGGAAGTCCCGGATGGTATCTCCAGGTCTGAGTCCGATTTTGACCATGGATGTGTCTTCCCTGTGCTTCAGTGTCCTGATTATAAGTAGAGAGAGCAGGCCCGTGACAACACCCATCACTGTCAGCAGAGATTTCGTCAGTGTCTCCGTTACCATCCAGGATGAGTGGGTTCTCATCGTATAAAAATTATCCTGTCATGGTCTCGAAACAGTGCTGGCATACCGTACCGTCCTGGTCCGCCACGTTTTCAACGTCCAGGTCTGTCCCGCATCTCAGGCATATCTCGAGCATCTCAACGGAGGATGGGTTGCAGGGTTTAAAACCTCTGGTCGTCAGGATTCCTCTAGTTCCACCAGGTTACTCCATGAAACGCGATGTATCGATGCCAAGCTCTTCCAGCGCTTCCGCCCTGCTCCTGGCCCTTTCAAGCGCCTCCTTGAAACCTTCCCGGGTATCACGTATCTTCCCGAAGGTGAACGTCTTGAATACCTTTTTCTCGTGTTCTTCCAGCCCTTCGCCGTATTTTTCCAGCGCCTCACTCTCCAGGATTGCGCCCGGCTCCGGAGACCCCAGGATACTGCCCAGGACTCTTTTCCACGTCGGTTTCTGGTCGTACACGAAGGCCTCGATATCCTTTTCTGGGAGGCCTAGGAACTCGCCGTACCTCCGGTGGTACTCTGGCCCTTTATCCATCTCCATGAGCTCCCTGAAAAACTCCGTGCCGTATGGCTCCCGGGTCATGAAGAGACGGGCGTGAAAGTCGCGTTCCAGCATCTCGAAATCATCTTCCATGCCGTAAACACCTGCCATGTTTCTCACGAAGCTCTCATCCGGGTCGTGCTGGACCACGCAGTTCAATCCCATGGAGTTGAACAGATCCACGAGTTCGTAGAGACGGTTCTCTCTGTCCAGGAAGACTTCGATATCCGCACCTTTTTTCTCGTCGGCCGCGGCCACCACCGCCACCAGAAGACCCGTGGTGGTCATGCAGTCGTCGAACTCCCTCGGGAGACGTGAAATGTCGTCTTCATCGGCCCTCTCTCCCGCGGCCTCGAACATCTCGAACCGGTCGGCCATGATACCGTGTTGCTCCCCGTGGTTTTTAACTACGGCCCTGCTAAAGGCTACGCTGGATCTCGAAGTCCTGGTACTCTTCGTCCAGGATGTTCACTGCCTCGTAGGCCTCTCGCAGACTTTCCTTAACCGAGTCTGCGGCGAGTTCCATGGAGTATGGACGGATAAGGCTGTCGTTCCGCGCCAGGTAGGTCCAGTCGTTCTCCTCCAGGACGCGGTCCTGTACCTCCTCCAGCCTGTCCTCGTACCGGGAACCTTCAAGCTCGAAGTCGGTCATGTCGTAGAAAGGTTTCTCCACCATCCCCCTGATCTTCTCGTCCTCTGGAAGGAAACCAAGCATCACCGAACCGTTGAAACGCTGCATGGGGGAGGACCTCGTGTCCAGGAGATAGAGCTCCCGCGTGTCGCCGGAATCCACGGCCTCCGCGATACGCCTGTCCAGGTCCTCCGGGAAGACATCTCCTGGCACCGGGGAAGGGTCACAGGTCCAGTTTTTACAGTCCATAGCCTCGTCGACGGCCTCTTCGACCCGTTCATCAACGGCGGACATAGCGGTTAAAGGTTTTGTAGAGGACTCTTAAGTCATAAATGGCGTGAACCGGGGCCGAAAGGCTTTAAACCGCGGCAGTTACCGTGAAGTTAGTTGACGCTGTTCCAGTCGACAGGTATAATACCTTTAACGGAGTAAAGAATGGTGATGGATACTCCGGAGGACATCGAGAAGAGGCTCTCCATGGACGAGGAGAGAGTTCTCAGGGCTTTCCTCGGAGACGAGGACGGGACGCTGGAATACAGTAGACTGGAGAGATACGCCGGCGAGGACTCTACGGTTGCCGAGGAGGAACTGGGCTCCACGATACACACCCTTCAGGCGAACAGACTCCTGTCCCTCGAGGATGGCGAGGTCGAAAAGTATTCCCTAACGAAGACAGGGGAGGCCTACCTGGAGCATGAATACGGCGGCGAACTGGACGAAATGAAGGGCAACATGCAGTTCTACTTTGACGCACGGAACATCTAGAAACTACTTCCTGACAGCATTGGTCTCCGGACCTGCTTCAAGACTGTTTACGGCATCGCTGGACCTCGCCTCTTCCAGTATACTGGAAACCTCTTCACGGTACCTCTCCGGCAGCAGACCGTCCTCGAGCACTTCATCCGAGAAATCCCGGTAACTGTTCCTGGCCCAGCCGGTATTCCCGTTCTTGTAGTTGGCCTCCAGCGCTTCATCAAGAGTCTTGCCCCGGCTGAGATCCTCCAGTACGTGCCAGAGGTAACCACTCCTCGAATTATTGTAGATCTCGAACTCGAAGTCGTTGTCGAAAACCAGGCGGTCGGCCGTGCTGGTGTGGTAGTATTCGATATTCTCCGTGGCGTATTCCGGCTCGGGTTCCTCCGGGAGGTCCCAGCTCTCCAGGGCGTTATCCATGGAAAGTTCATCGGACTCCGCGAAAGCCTCTGAAAGCAGGTAGATGGCCTTCTTGTGGTCATCCTTCGGTCTGTGCACGGAGTTAGGGTTGACTCCATGCTCCTCGTAACCAGTGTCCTCCAGGTCCACATCAAGAAAATCGGCGACCTGGTGGAAGAGATGGTGCAGGGCCCATTACTCCTGCTCCGTGACGTATTGGGTCATCCTACATGCCGGATGTGGTGCAATTTTTTTAGCTCTAACTGGAAAAAGGTAGAAGGGTCTAAAATAGTTGATGTCTCAAATATATGTATGCGACTAGTTTTACCCCCTGAAGACCCCGACCTCGACGGGGCGGCTTCTGCCTACGGATACGCCGAATACCTTACAAAAAAGGATGGAGACGCTACAGCAGCGGCTTTCGGAGAACCGGAGGAAGAGGCGAGAGACGCCTTCGAGGAGATCGACGAGAAGCTCTCCAATGCAAAGTACTACGTTTACTCTGCAGACGAGGTAACACTTGTCAGCGCCAGCAGCATGGAGAACGTCTCCTCCAGGATAGGCCAGGAAAAAGTTACCGAGGTCATCGACCATGTTGCGGACTCGGTCGAAGACTTTACAGAGGCCGAAGAGGTCATAGATGAGGAGTATTCCACTGCCGCGGCCATAGTGGCGAAAAAATTCCGTGACTCTGAGGTCGAGATAAGCAGGGAGTCCGCCACCCTGCTATACAGGGCGATGGAGGCTGCGGAAGAGGCAAACGACAGCGACCGGGAGATCGCCGACTGGCTGGAAGAACAGCT
>JBDGSE010000036.1:0-52667 GCA_042217695.1 Candidatus Nanohaloarchaea archaeon
TCCAAGCTAGCAATACTGGCCGTCCTCACACTTCTAACCCTCGGAACCGTTTCGGGTGCTTTAAGTTGGTCGAACCCATCTAGTGGAGAAATTTTCAATACTACAACGATTGATTTAGTTGTAAACTACGATGGTTCTGGAGATGTCGGCTTCTGGTATAAAGCATCTACAGATGTTAACTATACTCATTTAGGCTATGATTCCAATAGTACCGGGACTCGTTACGCCATTCAAGATTTTAGTAAGCAATCAGGCACCTACGACTTGAAGGTGAACGCCTCTGGTACGTCAGAGACTTCTACAATCCAAGCTACTTTGGATGTGGTAAAGCCTTCTGCCAATAGCCAGGAACCTCAGGGCTTTGTTCAGGATTCGGTCACGGTTTCTGTTTCTCCGTCGGATGAGCACTCGAGCGTTGATTACACGTTCCTGAACGTGACGGATATGTCCACGGATTCACAGGTTGGCAGCACGAAAGGCACAAGTCTCGACCTTACCGATCTTGAGGATGGAGATTTCCGCGTTGACTATAAAGTTGTGGATGCCGCCGGTAATACCCGAACAGGAAGCTGGATTTTCACGGTCGACACATCGTACAACGGTGATACTGCCCCGACGGTTTCGCCGCAGCCGCAGGTGTTCCGGGTGGATGGCGATAAGGTGATGTTCGAGGTCAACCTTACGGAGAAGGACGAGGCCTCTGCCATCAAGGTTCTGTGTATGAACGGGGATTCGACCATTGTCGATGCCGGATACCAGCAGGTCAACGGCTACGAGATGTACAACTGTGTGATCGATTCGTCGGATTACCATGACATCGGTATCAACCTGAAGATACAGATGCAGGACCGGGCGGGTAACGCCTGGACCTACGATGTGGGAAGATACGTGTTCGATTTCACGCCGCCGGAGTTCGGCAATCTTTCCACTCCGGTGAACGTCTTCAACGATGATTTCCGGGTGGATTTCGAGGGAGGTGACGCCGCCTCCAGTATAGAGAAAGTGCATTACCAGGTTGGTGACAGCGATTTCTCGCTTTCGCAGGGTCGCAACGTCTCGGTCAGCGACGGTTTCAAGGTCTCTGTTGATGAGCTTTCGTCCGGGGACCACACGCTTTACGCCTGGGCTGTTGACAGGGCGGGGCGGTGGAGCGACCGTGCCTCTATAGAGTTCACGTATCTGCCGAACGCGCAGCCTAAGGTCGATGTATCGGCGCCTTCAGAGTTCCATGTGACGGCTGGAGAGGCCACGCAGCTGGAGGTCAATGTCACGAACACAGGACAGCTCCTGGTGAAGGACCTGAAGGTGAAGGCCGAGACGGAGCTTCTGAACGCCACGAGAACTGTAGAGTCGTTGACGCCGGAGAGCACCGCCCAGGTCAGTTTCGTTGTGAACACGGTGAAATCTGACCTCGGGGCGTACAGTGTGGAGGTCTACACGGAGAACCCGCTGTCGTCTGAAACCGTTAAACTGGTGGTCGAGGCCACTGATAGCCAGCAGCAGAAGATACAGTCGAGGTTCGAGAAATACCTCTCGAAGTACAGGAGCCTGAGATCGAACGTCACAGAGCTTATGCCGAAGCTTAACGAGCAGCGTTCCGCGGAGCTGAAGGGTAACTACACTCCCTTCAACGAAACGATGCAGAAGGCTATCCGCGCCCAGGAGAAAGGAAACTACTACCGGGTTGAATCCCTTCTCACCAATATATCGGAGAAATACAGGTCTGCACAGTCCTCCTACCAGGACATAAGGAAGGAGCATGCGAAAGCGGTCCGGAACAAGTTCATAGGACTGTTCCTGTTGCTTGTGGTCCTCGGTGGCGGGGGAGCTGTAGGGTACTTCGTGGTCCTTGACGACGAGTACTACCTGGATGTCGAGGAGCTGAAGAACCTGGAGTTCATAGATGAAATCCGGGAGAACGGTCTGAACACGGAACCTTTCCGGGAGGCCTACGACCGTCTCATGAACTACCTGAGGGATGAGGAGCAGGAGGCCGAAGAGTACGTTTTCAAGGGCTTTAACTAGAGTATCTTCTCGGTGTCGGCGAACTCCTCTTTCAGTAGCCCCTTGTCTTTTACTGTACTGACTACCTGCGCCAGCTGGTCTGTGAACCTCTGTTCTTTTGCGGCCCGGGACGCGGCTTCGTCAAGTAAGAGTTCGACCTGCGGGTCTTCCTTCAGTTTCTCCAGTATCTCCTGGTCGGCCCGGGACCTGTTCATGTACTGGGAGACCGCGGGCTGTGTAACCCCGAGCCTCTCCGCTATCTCTGCCTGCTTGAAACCGTAGTCAGAACGGAGCTTGCGGGCCACTATACTCCTCATGGCGGGCAGCAGTTCCTCGGAGACGACCTCGACTTCGAAACGCATCGATATATTACGCTGTTATAAAACTAAAAAAGGTACTGGGGGAGAGAACCGGGCCGGGGTACGTCAGTAATCGGCCTGCTGTACGTCCCGGGAGAGCTTTTCGATGTCTGCGGAGAGAGCCTCCAGCTTTCTGGAGACGCGTTCCTTCTCCTTGATGATGTTCTCCACTTTCTCGTACTTCTTCGCCGCGTTGTCCAGGTGGTGTTTCTCCACGTACGCGGCTTCTGTATCCATCATCTGGTCTATGATCTCCTGTGCGATTTCTCCCAAAAGCAGGTTTAAACCGTAGTAGACGTTTGTCCTGACGTACTGTCCTTCCGCCGCCTTGTCGCGGACCATCCGCTTTACCCTGGCGTGGGTGAACGGCAGGTCATCGACTTCAGTATCTTCTGGTACTTCAACCATGTTATCACGTAAAAACTTCCTTTTAGAAGCTTTTAATGGTTTCTAAGCTGTAAAAGAGAATTTAATCTTTGACTGGTTGTTTCAGGTATGGAGTTCGAATGCACCAGGGAAGAGTTCGAGGCGATGCAGAGCCACTTCTTCCCCGGCGATAGCAAGGGTAAAGAGCTGGATCAGGACGCCCTCACGCTCGTGCTGGTGGTGCTGGGTGTGAAGAGAGGCGGGGTAGTGCACGACCACGGGACGGAGAACTTCGAGGAGGCCCTTCGGGAATCCGGGCTTTATTACCGGACGCCACCCACCGAGGTTGAGAGGGAGTTCCCGCTGGAAGGTTTTGAATACCTCATCTCCAGGGAGAAGCAGAGGCTGGAGATGGTGGAAGAGAGTTACAGCGATAGATCCGGGTTCCGGCGGCATCTGGGTCTTTTCTGCGGTTACCCCAGCGAGGACGTGGAGTGGTATGTGCAGGAGGGCAACGGTGAATGGGTGGACTGGCGTGAAAAACCAGAGTTGAAGGAGATAGCTACCTTTGCGTTCTACCGGCCGAAACCGCAGGAGGAGAACCTGGAGCGGGCCCGGGAGCGCATGGAAAGGAACCGTCAGGCGTTGAAAGAGATGGACGAAAGGTTTGGCACGGACCTTGGCGACAGGCTCCTGAAATCCCTGGAATCCACGTTATAGACGGTAGATATAAAATCGAGGCTGGACAAAACATTTTCCATGGTGCAGCTTGTCCTGAACGCCCAGACGGTTGAACTTGTGAACAGTCTTCTGCTGGTACCTCTTCTGCTGCTGGCTATACTGCTGCTCTACCGTTTGAACCGGATATTCGAGTACGGTGAAAGTTCTGTCGAGTCACTGGAGAAGACCGCCGAGAACGTGGAGGCCTCGTCTGAGACGGTCGATGACGTGGTGGGGCTGGCCCGCAAGATCCCGCTGGTGGGTGGTCGACGTGACTAACGAGTTCCTGGAGGCCGCAAGAAATGCAAACAGTCAGGAGGAGAACAGCGAGGAACGTTACGAGAAACTGAAGAAGCAGGAGGCCGGCACTTCCGATACAACGCCCGCGGAGGAGCGTTTCAACGAGCTGAAGGAGAAGGCGAAGCAGGAGTTCAAGAGGAAGGAACGTGAGCGGGAAGAAGCCGAGGAAGAAGAGGAAGAGGACGGAGAAGAGAGCGACCCGTTCGTGACCTACTGAACCGAATCAAAGGATTCATAACTGGTTCCCCACAGAGTTTTTTCTATGGAGTTTGACCGTGTCCCCCGGATAGCAAAGTACCTTTCTGCGACTTTCCTTCTGTCCTGGTTCGGACGGTCCACGGTATGGTTTTTCCTGCCCATCTACTTCGAGCAGCATATAGCCAGTGTGTTCCTGATAGGTATAGTTATGTCCCTGCCCTCTGCTATACCCATACTCCTGGACATCCCTACAGGGAATCTCGTGCAGAGGGCGGGCGAGAAGATAGTTATCTTTCTTGGGTTGGTGGCGCAGATAGTCCCGGCCGCGCTCTACATCACTGCCGCGCCGGCGATCCTTGTGCTTGGAAAGGCCGTGGAAGGGCTTGGAAAGGTGCTGATGTGGAACGGGGGATGGAGTCTCTCGCTCAGGAGTTCGGATGAATCGGTTGAATCCGAATCCGTCTCCGTTTTCCTGCTCGGGGTGAACCTGGCACGGATAATCGGGCCGATAATCGGCGGGTACCTGATAGCGTCCAGCGGCTTCCCCATAACGTTCAAACTGTGGATGTTCACCGCATCTCTCGCAGTGCTTGTGTTCATCGGCTATATCGGTGTCGACAGCGAGAAGCCGTTCGGCAGGTCGATGGGGGAACTGCTCCAGAGGAAGACGTACCTGGATGACTGGCGGCATCTCCGCGACAACTGGGAGCAGATGAAGTACCCTTTCGCACTGATATTCCTCTACTCGATAATATTCTCATTCTACTGGCTGGCCGTCCCACTTCTCCTGAAACAGGTCGATGCAGGTTACCGGGTGATGGGTGTGATATTCGGAGTTGCAGCTATCCCGAAGGCATTCCAGTTTGTTTTCGGCGATATAGCGGACCGTTTCGGGAGGTTGAAGACTCTGCTTGTCCTCAGTGCAGGTCTGACTCCTGTGCTGGTGGCCATGAACTTTCTGTCAGGTATAATGGTGGTCGGTGCAGCTTTCTTCGTTGCCAGACTGCTTTCCTCCGGCATGTCTCCAGCTATACACGCAGTTTTCGATGAGAAGGCTCCTGACGAGCTGGAAGGCGAACTCACGGGTTTCCTGGAGTTCTTCAAGCACTCGGGCCAGGCTCTGGGACCTTTTGTCGCGGGCACCGTTGCCTCGGTATGGAGCATAAACGTCTCGTTCCTGGCAGCCGGGGGCGTCTCCATTCTCATATTCGTGGCGTCGGTCTACGGTATAAGGAGCCAGTAATCGTCAGGTATCCGGCCAGAGATCTCTGACGGTACCAGTCATGGATTCATGAACGGTCTGGGCCTGGATGGAAGATGTACTGTCCTGTGGATTTCAGCATCAGATCCTCCCGATCTCGGGGAACTCGAACAGGCCTGCCTCCCTTGAAACCGCTACTGCTTCAAGCTCATCGATGTCGACCTGTTCCCTCAGGACAGGCGAGAGGAGCTCCTTTTGCGGCATCTCGTTTACCTGGGATCCTTCGGAGACCTGGGCGTAGGAGGGCATCACGATGATATTGCTGCCGTCCCTCATCTCGCCGTACAGGAAGCAGTCCACTTTCTCGGACACACCTATCTCGTCCTCCAGTTTCAGGGCGGGATGTTCGTGACCGATGACCAGTGTGTCGTAACCGTTTCCGACTTTCTCGTGGCCGTGGGCAAAGGTCACGCCGTCCTCGGAGTAGTTCTCCTGGAGTTCAAGGCCCTCTCTGTCAACGGTCTCCTCTATCATCGTGTCGTGGTTTCCCTTTACCAGTATGACCTCGTCAAACGTTTCTTTCGCGAACTGGAGAAATTCCTGGACCTCGCTTCTCTCCGCGTAACTTGTCCGGAACTCGTTCTTCAGGTCTCCGTTGACCAGCAACCGGGAGGCCTCTGTCTCTCTGCGGGCGTCTTCAAGCTCCTCCCTGAGGTCGTCCAGCTGGAACTCGGGGACGTAGCTGCCCATCGAGGTCATGCTGGCCTCCAGCCCCAGGTGAAGGTCGGCGATCACTATCATCTCGAGTCCTGGATGGTGGAGTGCGGGCAGAGAGTCTATGGTTTCGAACTCGAAGAGTTCCATGGAGGATGTTGTGTTCGAAAACTTTTTCTCTATGTTTTCAGGAGTTCAGCAGGTTCCACACCGACAGGAATGACTCGAAGAAGTCCTGGCCGGTGGATAGCTGCATGTATTCGGCGCCGTGGCTGTGCGCCACTTCTTCAAGCTCCGAGATGTGTTCCTGGAGCCTTCCACGGTAACGTTCCTTTGTCCGCTTCGAGAGGTACGTCCTCAACCGGGAGTCTGATTCGGGGTCGGTCAGTATCTTGTCGCCCTCCATCCCCGGGTCAAGTTCGGTGGGGTCGAAAACATTGACAAGCAGGGTATCGGTGTCCTGCAGGCCCTCGATACCGGACTCGATCGATTCGATATCGCTGAGGAAGTCCGAGAGGATGATGACCGCGGACTTGTTCTCGATCCTGGAGGAGTACTCTGTTACGCACCGCTCTATCCTGCTCTCCGGCGTCTTCCGTATCTCGTTCAGGGTGTCAACTATCCGGGGGAGGTTGGAGTTCCTTCTACCCGAGGATATGTCGGTCAGAGTTTCAGAGAAAACGGAGAACCGGTATCTGTCGTTCGTGTTCAGCGCCATGTAAGCCAGTGCTATCCCGAGTTTGCCGGCGTAGTCGTACTTTTTCGGGTCCCCGTAGTTCATAGAACTGCTCCTGTCAAGCAGGATGTGGAGCGTGACGCTCTTCTCCTCCTCGTACCTCTTTATGAAGTAGTCTCCGGTGCGGGCGTAAGCCTTCCAGTCTATCCTGCGTATGTCGTCGCCGGGGACGTACTGCTTGTGGTCCTTGAAAACCATCCCGTGTCCTGTTGATTCCGAGGACTGCTCTCCCTCCTGCATCTCGACGGAGTTCTTCTTCAGGGCCAGCTGGAAGCGGTCCAGCTCGTCCAGGAAATCTATCTCTATCATACCGCGTGTACGATCTCCTCGATGACCTTGTCCTCGTCCTTGCCTTTTTTCTCGGCCTGGAAGCTGAGCCCTATCCTGTGCCTGAGAACGGGTTTGGCCATGTTGTTGACATCCGAGACTGATACATGGTTTCTCCCCTCCACGAGCGCTCGGCCTTTAGCCGCGAGTATGAGGTTTATCGTCGCCCTTGGGGAGGCGCCGTAGTCAAGGTTCTCGTTTTCCCGGGTCCTCTTCACTATCTTGATGGCCCGGTCCCTTATGTCGTCCGCGATAGGCACCTGCCGGGTGAACTCCTGCAGACGTTTCACGGAGGGTTTGGATACCACCTGTTCCAGGTCGGGATCGTAGTCGAGTTCCGAGGTAAACCGGTCCACTATCTTTCTTTCCTCGTCCTCGGAGGGGTAGTCCAGCTTCACCTTCATCATGAACCTGTCGCGCTGTGCTTCAGGCAGGGGATAGGTGCCTTCCTGGTCTATCGGGTTTTGCGTCGCCATCACGAAGAACGGCTCCTCCAGCTTGTATGACTGGTTGCCGACTGTCACCTGTTTCTCCTGCATCGCTTCAAGCAGCGCCGACTGTGTCTTCGGAGTAGCCCGGTTTATCTCGTCGGCGAGTATCATGTTCGCGAAAATGGGGCCCTTCTGGAAAACGAACTCTGTCTCCCCGGAGGACTCATCGATTATGTGCGTCCCGGTGATGTCGGACGGCATCAGGTCCGGCGTGTTCTGGATACGTGAGAAGTCAAGCCCGACGACCTCTGAGACGGTTCTTATCATCTTGGTCTTTCCCATCCCCGGGTTGGATTCGAGAAGTATGTTGCCGTCGCAGAGGATCGAGACCAGTACCTGTTCGAGGACCTTTTCCTGGCCCACCATCACTTTCCCGACTTCTTCCCTGATTTCAGCTAGTTTCTGGTTTACTGTCTCGTACTTGCCGGCCTCGCTCTGGCTTTTTATGTCCATGGAAATGATTGGACATCCTAAATATTTAAATCCGTGAATCAGCTGAAATCCTTGATCGCCAGGCTGTACCTCTTCGCCAGCGCCAGGTCCTCCTGGAGGCCTCGCGGCGCAGCCTTGAAGACTGCTTCTTCAGTGGAGCCGTATGGTATCCTGGAGGTGCCGGCCTTCGCCTCGCCCTCGATGGAGAAGTTTATATCGGCGGAGTAGTCTATCTGTTCCACGTCCCTGAAGATGCTGGAGGAGTTCCTGAGGGTGAAGTTGTCATCACCCCCCGAGAAACGGTCGAGGAAGTCGAGGCTTGAGACCGCATCATCCCTCGAGGTTATCTGGAAATCGGTCATGCCGGATACGACGGTCAGGAAACTCAGACCTCCCACGAGCAGGATCTTCTGGATTATCCTTTTACTGGGGATGATGCTCTCCGAGGACACTGACCGGGCGCGTGAGACCACCTCGTCGAAGAGGGCCTGTGACACCACGTTCTGCTGGTCGATGTTATCTCTCGCCGTTCTCAGGACCTCCCGGAGCTGGGGGTTCTCCTCCTCGTAGATCTCCAGCCGGTAGTTGTAGGCCCTGTAAGCGAGGTCTCCCGCTCCGAAGACCAGTGTCAGCACTGCCAGTAGAGGAGGGTTGGCGAAGGTCTCGGTCAGTCTTATCGAGAATATGAACAGTAAAAGGTTGGTGGACAGGAAGAACAGCAGCGAGTCAAGACTTGCCTGTATCAGGTTGACCTTGATGAACTCCCGTTTGAGCTGTTTGAGCAGTTTCTCTATCTTCACGGGTTATAACCCCATTCCTGGCATTCCGAAGCTGCGCTTTCGGTCAGGTTGGAGTCTGATGTGCAGATGAACTCCAGGCTCTCCGACAGGTTCTCGTTTCTTTCTGTCAGGTTTTTTACCCGGCTCTCCAGCATCTCTATGGTGGCGGACTGGTTCTGTATGAAACCGGTCTTGTTCTCCAGATTTGACTGCAGGCGGTCTACTTTCCGCGTCAGGTTGTTTATCCTTGCAGTGGTTTTCTCCAGGCTGCTGTTGAGGGTCTCCAGCCTTGAACTCAGGTTGGAGGTCTTCGACTCCAGGTAGTTGATCCTCTGTTTTTTCTGTTCCAGGGTGTTGCTGAGCTCTTTCTTGGTTGAAACCAGTTCCTGTAGCTGTGACTGGTAAACGACCGACATCCCGGCCAGTAGCGAAAGCACCAGCACAGTAGATATCAACAGGAAAGGGTTGAGCCTTCTCTTCAGAAGCGGTGTCTCCATTCCGTTATCCCTCTAATCCTAGTTTCCTCCCCATTCATTTATCCTTTTATGGACTCGAGATTTTAAGTAAAACTCCGACCATCAATAACATGTGAGCGAAGACACCTGCAAATTCGGCCACACCTTCATGGTGGACGGGGCCGGGGACAAGATACACAGAAAAATCCGGGATGGAGAGGTAGAAACCCTGGAAGATGTAAGAGACGAACTGGGCAACGACTTCCTTAAGCCACTGTTCGGCAGCCCGCAGAAACACCTCAAGATCTCGGGAGGGTCTTCGGGCAAGGCCTATGGCGCGATTATTGGAGCGGCCGACAAGTTCCACGATGATCTGGACTACGACGTTTCGCGCTCCGAGGAACGTATCTTCGTATCGCCGCAGAACCAGATGCACCAGTCTTTCATGCAGAGAAAGAGAGAGGCGGAGAACAACGTAAAGGAAACGATGCAGAGCTACGAGCACCTGCTTAAACAGAAACACATGCTTGAACACGATATAAGAAAGCTGCGTTCCAGGGCCGAGGCCTTCGATTCGAGGGACGAGACTCTTCTCAAGGCGGACTTCGTGGAACTCGTCGATGGGAGAGGAGGTGGGACACAGCAGGGCGCCGAGGAGATGCCGCTGAAGTCGTTCCGGGACAACAACATATACCCCACGATAGTCGCGGACTTCAACGAGATGGAGTCGGCGGACGACCTGAAACCCGAGAAGAAGGGAGGTACCGGAAAGCTCGCCGATCTGCCGAGGAACGAGAAAGCCATACTCCGGAAGAAGTGGACGATGTACGAGAAGTGGAAGGACATGTACGGCAGCGAAGTTAACCGGAAACTCCGGGAACTGAAAGGTCAGCTGAAACGTGTCGAGAAATCAATAGAGGAGACGAAGAAGTGGCTGGAGCCCTACATCCAGGACATAGTGCAGATCCACGAAAAGGAGAGAGGGGATTACGCCGACGAGATGAACAGCTACGTTATATGGAAGGGATACGCCTCGATGGAGAGAAACCTGGAGTTCATAGGCCACAAGGGCCTGGTGAAGAAAGGAGAGGATATCGTGGTGGCGGAGGACGAGGAACCCACCCACTACCGGATAGTCTACATCCACGGGGTACACGTGAACCTTGCCGGCGGATCCCAGCCACAGGACCCCTCACAGGGGCCATCAACCGCGGTAATATTCGTTCACAAGGCGATTGTCTGCAAACACGTCTTCGAGAACATCTTCCAGGCCAAGATTAACAAGAAAGAGGAACGGTTCGAGCAACTGATGGATGAGTACACCGGAGAGTTCAAATCCTCCAATGGCGAAGAACTGAAGGAGGCCCGGAAAGAGGCGGAGATGAGTGTCCGCGAACTCCGGGAGAGGATAGAGTCAAGAGTCGAGGGAAACGTCCCTCTGGAGGTGTCCTCCCGGATAAGACGGGTCGAAGACGGTCTTGACCCGGTGGAGACGCTGAGCGAGGAATACGTCGAGGCCATCGACGAGATACTCGATACGGAGTTCGCCAGTGAAGGTGGAGGGGGAGGTTCGGAGAATATGTACTCCGATTTCCAGCAAACACTGCGAGAGTTCGTCGGACTGGTGGACGACTACCACCTGACAGGTGACCAGGCGAAGACCGCTATGGGCGACCTCCGTGCAGACATCAAATACAACTTTTACATCGACTACAAACTCGGTCAGGGCCTTTTCACGATGAAATAATGAAATACAGCAAATACATCCTGGACTCCGTGAAGGAGGCGTTCGGCGACACCGATGAGAGCAGCGGGTTCCCCGATCTGAACTATGTGGTGGGTAACACCTCTGGCCTGGACGTGGCGCCTGATGTCCCCTCGCCGATGAGCCAGAGGATCGGCCAATTAGCGCAGCGCGGCGGGAGCGTGATGGAGCTGATAATATCGAACCCGGCGACGTTCCAGGTCGACAAGGCAGAGATGATGAACACGATAGACCAGCTTGATATCGATGTTTCCATCCACTCCGATCCCTCCACTGGTTTCGCCTCTGCCTACCGCACGAGGGGAAGGCAGGGTGCAGGATACGACACCGCCCACGAATACTTTACCCGTTACCTCAAGCAGGTGGCGATATTCAAGAGCGAGGTCGAACAGCGGGGTATCGACTTCGACATACAGCGCATAAACCCGCATATCTCCACCACAGGGCTCCCATCGCTTACAGAGAGGATGGCCGACGACGTGGGGGTGGACCCGTTCGGTTTCGAGATGGGAAAGCTCGGTAAGGACTCCAGGGCCGAGAGAAACAAAGATGGACAGAACATCTTCGCGAACGAGGAATTCCTGCGCCGTTTCTACCACATGTTCCTGACGGAGAGAACGCCCGAGCCCAAGTGGAGGCTGTTCACCAACTACCTTTCCCGGTACTCCCGAAAGTTCGACAGGATTTACAGGGACGCCCAGAGACAGGCCTGCGACTACTACTTCCAGGCCGGCGTGGATAGGGAGGAAGACGATCCGTTGATGACCAAGGTCGCGCTGGTATCAAGCGCGGCAAGGGCGGATACAGGCGCCCAGACAGAATGGCTGGACCTGGTGAGCGACCCCCTTGATGAGTCCGTGGAGGTGCCCATGGCGGTTGCAAGGCAGCAGGCCAACGTGACAAGAGACATAACAACGCTTGAGGATGTCAACGACCTGCTGGGTATGAATACCCGGGTATCAAGGCTTTCCATGCTTCCGGAGGCAGTTCACAGGATAAGGAACGGGAAATGGGCTAGCAGGGAGATAGATATCGAGA
Organism: Candidatus Nanohaloarchaea archaeon; assembly: GCA_042217695.1. GTDB lineage: Archaea > Nanohalarchaeota > Nanosalinia > Nanosalinales > Nanosalinaceae > JBDGSE01. The sequence continues at coordinate 11,886 of JBDGSE010000036.1, forward strand.
ACACCCCGGATGCGAAGCTCCAGAGGATAAGAGAGATGGCTCTCGAGGCAATCAGGGAACGTCTTGAAGAGCTCTGGGAGGGTCACGGCGACAAATTCCTTATCTCGGTCGAGGGTAAGAGGAGCGCGATATCGAACCACCTGGACATCGAGGTACAGCAGATACTGCAGTCCGCGGTAAAGGTTGGGAAGGCGGAGGACTTTGAAACCGGCGACGAATACGAACTGGACGAAGCTGCCGAAAAAGTGGTGATGGGTAAGAAAGAGTTCTTCATGGAGGACGATGAACACGTTGAAGAGCGTTACCACAGCATGATGGAGGAGATCGGGCGACAGTACGACCGACTGATGTGGATGGAGTCCAACCTGTTCTACTACATAATACCTGCGTGGATGACCACTTCCTCGAAAGAGTACGAGAACCATCCTGGATGGGACGCACCCGAGTTCATCTGGAAGACCCTGGTCGAACGCAAATGGGGCGACAGCTACGATCTGGACCTGACCGAGCCCGACAAAGAAGGCGGCTACTTCCAGGCACTGGAGAACCGTAAATTCCAGATGGACGTTGCCGCCGCGGTAGGTTCTGTCTACGTCTGGGGCCACTTCACCCAGAAGAAGAAGCACTTCAAGATAGACAGGGAGCAGTACGTCGACGACCTGGAAGGCGAGTTCACATGGATAGAATGGATGAACCAGTTCGGAATAGGGGTGAACATGGAGACGATGGTGGGTGGAGCAGACCAGCTGATTAAGATCTGGAGGCCCAAGGACATCGTCACCGCGTGCAGGGCTATAAACATGACTGCGCGCGACGAACTCGACGAGATACACCCGGATCTCTACGGCAGGCCGGCCAAGTTCACCATCGACCTTGAGCACACCGCGTCGTTCGGCGTCGACCCGTGGAAGGAGATGGAGGTGCTGATAGAACAGGAAAAAGAACTCGCGAGGAGCGGGTTCATAGACGCAGACCCGGAGAAACCTCTTGCGGACATCCTGAGGAACTGGCACATGATAAAACCCGGGCTTGAAACCCAGCAGAGCGACTCCAGGCACGGCCCCTGGGCCAGGGGAGACACGCAGATGTACGAGTGGCTGTACAATATGGTGGACGCAGGTTTCGCCCGTGGAGATGAGGTGGCGTACCTGATGTACGAGGTCGGTGGGGAACAGCGGGGCACGGTTTACACGGCGAGGATAGCCATGAACCTGGTAGAGCTGGGCGTGGAGCCGGATGAACTGGACCCCACGGAGATAGATCCTGACGGCAACTACGACAACGAGAAAGAGGCGCTGATGGCGCGTTTCTTCGGGATGGACAGGGCCAGTATCGACCAGGAATGGGCGAAGATCGAGGAGCACGCGTTCGATCCGTTGAAGGGCCTTCTCGAGGCGGAGGAGTTCGACTACACCTGGTCCGGCAGGGCGGCCCTCGATGAAGGGGAGAAGAGGCCGGGTGAATGGGAGGGAGAGGAGTACAGGTAGTTTTTACTGAGGAGTAATAAATAATTGACAAAGGTTTATAAGTTTCGTGAAGGAAGACACTACCGTGGTCTCCATGAGTTCAAAGGACAAGATGAAAGAGATGCGCGAGAAATCGCAGGAAAGACGTATCGAGGCCGTGGAAGAGTTCTCGGAGAAACTTAAGGACAAGCTCGGCGACAAGGTAAAGGTAGTCGCGGTCTGGGGCTCCGTCCCGAAAGGAGAACACGGCTATGAATCCGACATCGACACTCTCGTTGTGCTGGATGACACCAAGCTCCAGAATGATGTCCCCGAGGACGCAAAGAAGAAGATACGTAGAAAGGTCACAGACCTCGCCAAGGAGACCGATGAAAGGATAACCATACAGTACTTCCCGTTCCTCACCGATTTCTGGGACTCCCTTAGGAAGGGGGAACCGCTGGCCATCGAGGCCGTGAGAAACGGGGAACCTGTCTACGACACCGGTATATTCATGCCGGCGAAACGCTTACTGGAGAGGGGAAAGATCTCCGGCACACAGGAGTCAGTCCGGAAAAGACTGAAGCTCGCCGCCACGGGATACAAGAAGGCGGAGAAGAACCTGAAGTCATCCATCCCCCACAAGCTGGAACAGGTGATGGCGAACGCCGGGCAGGCACCTATCATGCTGGTCGGTAAGACCCCGCCAGGCAAGGAGAAAGTGCCGGACACCCTCGAGGAGATGTTCGTCGAGAAAGACATGCTTGAAGAGGAATACGTTGAACTTGCGAGAGACATCTACGAATTCGCGGACCAGGGAGAGAAAGACCCCTCCGAGGTGAAGGGTGCAGAAGTCGAGGAACACCTGGAGAAGACCAACGAGTTCGTGGAAAGGATGCACAAACTGGTGTCCCAGCTGGGCGCACGGAAAAAGGTCAAGGGGATTGTGGATGACTACAAGCGTTTCCTGAAGGCGAACGTTGCCGCACTGAAGTCGAAGGGTGTCGAACCACCGGAGGACAAGGAGGACCTGCCCTCGGTGGTCGAGCAGAACCTGGACGTTGACGAGGAGCACGTGGAGATGTTCGACCGCTGGGAATCCGTTATCGAGAAAGTGAAGAACCGCGAACTGGACGAAGTCAACGACAAGGAGATATACGAACTGAAGAACGAGACCCGCGACTTCGTGTCGGAGATCGGCAAGGATCTGAAGAAGGCCAAGGAGGGCAAGAAGATGGCTCCCGATATGGACGCTTCCTCGATCGCGAAGGCCGCCGACACCGGGGAAGTCGTGCCAGACCTGGAAAAAGAGGCGGAGAAGAAGGTAAATGAGGAAGAAAGTGACGAGTAGTGTAGAGATGGAAAAATTCCCTGTCGGAAGACTCCGGGGATCACTGCTTTTCGTACGCTACGACTGGAAACCCGGAGAACTGTACGAGATATTCTCTGGACTGGAACAGGACCTGCAGGGACTTGCCGCAGAGGTCGAGACCGAACCGGTGTTCTTCCTGTACGACGAGGAAGACTGGGAGACGGATTCGATCGATGACCTGCTCGATGGAGACACCTTTCACGTGGGCTGGGGCCGGCTGTCCGCCGACTCCGAATACTTTGAGGGCTCTGCGACATACCTGCCCGCTGTGTCAGGGAACAATGCGTCGATAGAGGCGGAATTCGAGGTGGAGGACAACTACGAAAGGGAGTTCCGCGAGGTCCTGGAGGATAACGGCTTTAAAGAATACCGGGTTTAATCCTCTTCCGCCATCTCCTTGACCTTCTTCATCCGGAACGTTTCCTCCCTCTCTGACTCTTCCAGGGTCTGTGAAACGTAATCGAGCGCATCTCTCATCTCTGGAATAGTCTTGTGTTCCAGCGCGTTCACCCTGCGTTTGGTCTTCTCGATTTCCTCGAGAAGCCGCAGTATCTTGGTCTGGGTCTCTGCCGCGTCAACGATCTTCTCCAGTAGCTCCTCGTATTTTTCCGCGGTGGAGTCGATGCGGGAGCTTGAATCCATCAGGCCGTACTCCTTCTCAAGGATGGAGCGCTTTATCTGGCCGGACTCGATCTCCGGGACCACGACACCCATTATGTTCTGGGTGTCGGTCTCCAGCTCGGGTTCATCCGTGACAGGAAGGGCGTTGGCCCTGACCGCGTCCTCGCCGTCGTAGACCTTCGCCATCAGGAGTTTGAAACGGGCCTGGGTGTAGAGATCGGCCAGTTCCTGGTTGACCGCCTGGGCGTCCTCCACGACCTCCATGAATTCATGGATCAATCCGTCGCGTTTCTTCTCCAGGATCTCGTGGCCGTTCTCGGCGAGCTCGATGCGTTCCTTCAGACGGAGTTCCTCCGAACGCGTGGGTTTGACATCCATCGGGTTATCACCTCGGGTTGTCCGGGAGACCATGCAACGGCAGGGCCATCATTCCCTGTCCCCAGAGTTTTCTTCCTGGTTTTCCATGTACTCCTCCCGGGTCTCCGGGTCGATGCGGGTGAGTTCTTCCTCGGGCACGATCGAGAGCAACTCCCAGGCCAGCTCCAGAGACTCCTCGATGGAGCGGGCCTCGTGGTTACCCTGGTTGACGAACTGCTTCTCGAACTCCCGGGTGAACTCGAGCACGCGCTCGTCTTTGTCGCTCAGTGCGTCCTCTCCAACGATGGATACAAGGTCGCGGAGGGACTGCCCCTCCGAGTACAGCGCGTATAACTGGTCTGATACCTCGGAGTGGTCCTTCCGTGTGAATCCCTCTCCTATACCGTTGTCCATCAGCCGGCTCAGGGACGGTAAAACGTCGACGGGCGGCACGTATCCGCGGTTGTCCAGGTCTCTGTCGACCACTATCTGGCCTTCTGTGATGTAACCGGTGAGGTCCGGGATCGGGTGGGTTATATCGTCGTTGGGCATCGTCAGGATTGGGAGCTGTGTTACAGAACCTTCCTGGCCCTCGATTATCCCCGCCCTCTCATAGAGTTCGGCGAGGTCGGTGTACATGTATCCCGGGTATCCTCTTCTGCCCGGCACTTCCTCTCTCGCGGCGGATACCTCCCTCAGGGCGTTGCAGTAGTTGGTCATGTCGGTCATGATAACGAGGACCTCCATCCCTTTCTCGAACGCCAGGTACTCTGCGGTCGTTAATGCCATCCTCGGCGTGATTATTCTTTCCGGCGCGGGGTCGGAAGCCTTGTTGAGGAAGACGACGGAGCGTTCAAGCGCTCCTGTTTCGCGGAATTCCTCGATGAAGTCCTGGGATTCCTCCTCGGTGATACCCATGCCGGCGAACACAACCGCGAACTCCTCGTCCTCGCCTTTCACGTCGGCCTGTCGAGCGATCTGCATCGCCAGCTCGTTGTGTGGAAGTCCCGACCCGGAGAAGATCGGCAGTTTCTGTCCCCGGACGAGCGTGTTCATAACGTCTATAGATGAGATACCGGTCTCGATGAAGTCCTCGGGAAGCTCCCGGGAGTACGGGTTGATGGCCTCTCCTATGATGTCCCGCTCTTCCTCGGGGATTATCTCGGGTCCGGAGTCGATCGGGTTGCCTGTGCCGTCAAGTACCCGTCCGAGCAGGTCCTCGGTAACAGGCATCTTCACGTTCTCCTCGAGGAAACGTACATGGGCGTCCTGTCCGACTCCCTGGGTTTCCTCGTAGACCTGGACGACAACGACATCCTTCGAGGTCTCAAGTACTTCCCCGCGTTTCACTTCTCCGTCGGGGGTCTCTATCTCCACGATGTCGCCGTAGGCGATGTTCTTGGTTTTCTCAACGAATACAAGCGGTCCTTTCACCTGGTCGATTGTCTGGTATTCTTGCTGCATGATAGGTCACCTCTCCAGCTCGGAGAACTCCTGCTGCATCTGTTCCCTGAGCTCTCCGATTTTCTCCTGGTAGTCCTCCGCGGTTTTGACCTCGCTGATCCTGGTACGTGTGTTGAGCGAGATGATGTCCTCCACGAGGGCGCCGTCTTCTAAAGCGTCGTAGGCGAGGTCGCCCCAGTCCAGTATCAGGTCAAGTATCTCGTAGGTCTTCTCTGGCGACGAGTACTGGTCCACCGGGTGGAAAGCGTTCTGCTGGAGGTAGAACTGTTTCACCATCGTCGCGATCTCCAGTGTCAGACGTTCGCGGTCCGGCAACGCATCCTTGCCGACCAGCTGGACGGTCTCCTGCAGTTCGCCGTCCTCCTGGAGCAGGTCCTTCATCCTCTGGATGTTCTCCTGCCATTCCTCGTCGACCTCCTCCTTGAAGTGGTCGGAGAGCATGTCCGAGTAACCGGAGTAGGAGTCATCCCAGTTGATGGCCGGGAAGTGCCTCTTCTCCGCCAGGTCCTTGTCAAGCGCCCAGAAGTTTTTCACTACCCTTAACGTGTTCTGGGTCACCGGCTCGGAGAAGTCTCCGCCCGGCGGCGATACCGCGCCGATGATGGAGACTGAACCGGGTTCGTCCGGTCCCAGCGGTGTTACGCGTCCCGCTCTCTCGTAGAACTCCGCGAGCCTCGATGCCAGGTACGCCGGGTATCCCCGTTCGCCGGGCATCTCTTCCAGCCGGGCGGATACTTCGCGCATGGCTTCTGCCCACCGGGAAGTCGAGTCCGCCATCAGCGCGACGTCGAGCCCCATGTCGCGGAAGTATTCGGCGATGGTTACCCCGGTGTAGATGGATGCCTCTCTCGCTGCGACAGGCATGTTTGAGGTGTTCGCGATCAAGACTGTCCGGTTGATTATCCTGTCGCCGGTCTGCGGGTCCTCCAGTTCCGGGAACTCCTCGAGTACCTCGGTCATCTCATTGCCGCGTTCCCCGCATCCGATGTAGACGATGATATCGGCGTCAGCGAACTTTGCCAGCGACTGCTGTGTCACTGTCTTTCCGGTCCCGAATCCTCCCGGAACCGCGGCGGTTCCACCTTTCGCCAGCGGGAAAAGCCCGTCAAGTACTCTTTGACCAGTGACGAGCGGCACCTCCGGCCTTAAATCGTCTTCGACCGGTCTTTCGTCACGGATAGGCCATTCCTGCCTCATCGCTATCTCCTCGCCGTTATCCAGTGTGACTACTGTTTCTTCCACGGTGAACTCCCCGGTCTCGATTTTCTCTACGGTTCCCTCTTCCGTGTTAGGCGGAACGAGGACTCTGTGGTCGCCGTAGTTTACCTCGACTTTTCCGACAGCATCTCCTGGAGAGACCTCTTCACCTTCCTCTACCAGAGGTATGAACTCGTACTCCTTTTCCGGGTCGATCCCTGGTGCGTCCTCTCCCCTGGAGATGAAGTCGCCTGTCTTCTCCTGCAGAACGGGTAGAGGCCGCTGCAAACCGTCGTAGATGGATCCCAGGAGTCCAGGTCCGAGTTCCACGGAGAGAGGCTCCTCAGTGTTCTCCACGGGTTCCCCGGGCTTCACTCCGGTGGTGTCCTCGTATACCTGGATATAGGATTTATCTCCCTCTATCTGGATGACCTCGCCCATGAGGCCTTCCTCGCCGACGTGTACCACGTCGTACATCTGGGGTTCCATCCCGGTCGCCACCACGACCGGTCCCGTGACCTTGTAGATTTCGCCGTCTTTGTTCTGGAGGTCTGTCTGCGCCATTAGCGGCCACCTCCGTGCTGTCCTGAACTTTTGTTTTCGTCCATTGAATTCACCTTCAAGTATTTTTTACGGGGTTATGTCCGCGCCTATCGCCTTCTTGATTTTCTCGTTAAGTCTTTCGGACTCCGCTTCCTCGGACAGAGGTACAACCACAGGTTCCACGGATTTCTCGGCGGACTGCATGACTCGCTTCGGCAGCTCTTCCAGGTCGGATTCCTCCACTATCAGTATCCCGAGGTCTTCCGCGTCCAGCAGGTCCCGGATTTTTTCGGTGTAGTTCTCCCTGTCGTATGTTTGTGTGACACCGGCCAGCTCGAAGCCGAGTGTGAACTCTGGCTTGCCGATGACCGCTATCTGCTTCTTCTTTTCTTCCTCCATTCTATCACTCTGCGAGTATCAGGTTGTTCCTGATCGTGTCGGGGTTGTGGATCCCGGTCTCTTTCGCCCGGATAAGTACTCTCAGGTTTTTGACCTCTATTATCTTCGCGATGACGTATCCCAGGACCGTGGTTATCCCCAGTGGTTCCGTGTGCATCATCTTGAAGGAGTCCTGGAGACGTTTCGCCTCCATGGCGTGTTCTATATCTTCCAGACTGTCTCCGGCAGGTTCCTCGACCCTGTCCGACTCCAGCACGAGTTCAACTGCCTTTTCAAAGTCGGGAGCGTCTATTACCTCTCCTGCCAGACCTTTCTTCCGGTTTTCAAGCATCCGGTCCCGTATCCTGGTTTCGTCCACTCCGTATCTCTTCAGTCTCAAGGCGAGCCTGAGGTTCTGGTTCTCTATCTCCCGTGTTATGAAGTCCTCCAGGTGTGAGCTGGAGACCCGGTCCGCGAGTTCCTCCAGTTCGTCGTAATACGCCTGGTCCAGTCCGTGTTCTATGTCCTGTAAGGTCTCCCGGTTCTCCAGGTAGCGCTGGTAGTTAACCGTTGAATCGAAGCTTATCTGCTGGACGATCTCCTCGAAACTTTTCTCGGACAGGTTCTTCAGGTCGGCGAAGCTGTATGTGGTTACCGGGGTCATCAGGTCCTCGATGTTACCTCTTTCGCCGCCTTTCTTCCACCGCAGCAATCTTTTCAGGCTGATGATGTCGTACCTCCTCAGGTAGGTCTTTGCCACTTCTTCAAGTTGCTCCGAGGAGAGCTCCACGATGTGTGAAAGTTCTCTGGAAAGGTTTCTGCTGAGTGCCAGCTCCACCAGTCTTACTCCGTCGTACCTGGAACCCAGGGCATCGATATCCTCCTTGTAGACTCCCTCCTCCAGGTTCTTTGCTATCTCGTTCGGCTGCATCTTCAGGAAGTTGTCGTAGTCGTTCCTGTCAAGCAGTTTTGCCTTCTTGGCGCTTACCCGGGCCGACATGTAGGGGTAGTCCTGGTCCAGTCCGAAGCTCATCTCTCTTCTCCAAGCAGTTCCTCCGCGACCTCTTTCCTGTACTCGTCGCGGTACTGTTCAACGATTTTGTCGAAGGTGAAGTTCCTCCTCATGGAGCCGTCCTCTGATACCAGTATCACTCCCTCCGAATCTATCTCCTGGAAGGATTCATCCACGAGATCCCTGAATCCCGGGCTTCCCTGGACCTCTCCTATCTCGAACTCTGTCTTATCCAGACAGGTCTGCAGGAACTGTTCACGTTCCGAGTCGGATAGTTCTGAAAGCTCCTCGCGGAAGTCGGAGAACACCTGCTCGAGTACCTCTTGCTGTGCCTGGAGTTTCCGGTTGCGGGCCTCCATCCTGGCGTTGGAGAGGGCCTCACTTTCCATCGATTCTTTCTCCTTCTCTATCTCGTCCTGAACGTTTTCGCGGATCTTATCGGCCTCCTCCCGGGCCTCTTCTATGATCTCTTCTTTTTCGTTCTTTGCCTCCTGTACGATGCGTTCTGCTTCTTCCTCCGCGTCGTTCAGGATGTCGGATTTAACGTCTTCCAGTCCCATAAACTCACCTAGAGAGTTTAATCATTTCGAAAACCGCGGGGTTTTCTGCAAACGCAGAAACTCCAGAGGAGTTTCGAGTGTGAAGCCGCACAGGGCGGCTTTCGGTGGTTTGAGTTTCTTTCGTCGTGTTCATAGTATCGTTCTCGGGTTACGGTGGAAATAAATGAATGGGAGGGGGGAACCCCTCGGGCGTTTCTATATGAATCCTGCGAGCACCAGTGCCACTACGAGACCGAAGATAACCATGGTCTCAGGGATGACTGTCATGATCAGGACCTGTCCGAACAGGCTGTCGTCCTCGGCGAGAGCGCCAACTCCCGCGGAACCGATCTTTGCCTGGGCGAGTCCTGTGCCCAGTGCGGACAGCCCGATCGCCAGTCCGGCACCGACTGCTGCTAATCCTTCTACTGCCACTCGAAAATCACCTGATTTTCTGCGTGTCCAGCAAATCGTTGATTTGCGTTCATTGCTTGATTTTCACCTCAAGTATCGATTTCGGATCCGAAGGGTTCGTACCTTCTTCCGCCTCCTTCAAAGAACTTCATGAACAGCTCCACGTAGTGAAGCCGGATGCCCTGAAGGAAGCCCTCTATGATTTTTATGAACGTGTTGAAGACGTGTCCGATGACGAGCACGAGTGTTCCAAGCACTATCCCGAGGACACCGCCCCGGAAAAGCGGGAGGGCCAGCGAATCGACCACTGCGGCCAGAGATACCGCGGCGACTGCCACCCCGAATATCCGGAGGTAGGACAGTATGTTGGACAGCAGCGAGGGGATCTCCACGAGTCCCTCGATTCCCTCTCCCAGGTACAGTGTAACCAGGGATATCGCCATCACTGGGGCGCCTGCTGCTGCGCCAAGGAAGTACCAGAGTCCGGCCCCGGCCTCCAGCAGCATCCAGCTGCCTTTCTCCAGGAAAGCCTCCTTTAAACCGTGTCTCACGTATTCGTTGTAGGCCCCGAGCAGGTATCCCATGTTGACGTGTACCAGCCCCATCAGCGCCGATACCTTGAACACCTTGCCCAGGTGTTCTGCCCGGTGGAACAGAACCGGTATCTCGCTGAAAAGATGGATGCCGGTGACCTGGGCCAGTTTCGAGTGCTCCCCGAATATCATGAACCCGAAAGCATCGCCGAACGCCAGGCCGAACAGGATGGTGAACACGGAGGCGTACATCAGTGAAACAAAGATATCCTTCGCCTGAGGGAACATCCTGTATCCCAGGTAGAACACGGCCAGCGTGGTCAGACCGTAGCCGGCGTCACCTATCATGAACCCGAAGAATAGCGGGAAAGTCAGGAATATCATGAAGCTGGGGTCCAGCTCGTTGTACCTGGGGACGGAGACCAGGTCTGTCAGGGGCTCAAATGGCTGGACTATCGCCGGGTTCTCGTGTTTCACCGGAGGGTTGTCGCCCTCTTCCCGTTCGATGTGGACCTTGCCGTCGGTCACGTCTGCGACCTGTTCCTCGAACCGGTCGTAGTCCTTCGATGGGATCCAGCCCTGTGCTATGAACGCGCTGTCCGTGGTCGCGAAATCCAGCGGGGCCTCCGCTTTCTCCACGCGTTCCGCGAGATAGTTTTCAACATCCTCGACTTTCGGCCTCCATTCGTCGGCCAGTTTCTGGAGCTTCCTCTCGGTGTCCTCTACTTTTTCCTGTATCTCGTTCCTCTCTTTCTGTATGTCGTCCAGTATGTCCTCTACACGTCCCTTCCTCTCCCTGTCCGGGAGGCTGTACTCTGTTTTACGTGCCTCAAGCAGGGCGTCCTCTGCGTCCGAATCCTTCTCGTAGACCACTGCGGACGCGGATTCTCCCTCTATTATCTCGTATCTCTCCGCTTTCGAGAGTTCCTCCCGGTCCACCTTACCTATGAAGACTCCCAGTTTTTCTGTACCTTTGAGATCCTCGTAGCGCAGGCCGGTGGACTGGAGCCTCCGGTAGAACTTTTCCTCTTCTTTCAGGGTGGAGAGCTCTCTCTTTCGTCCTTCTTTTTTCGCTATAAGCCGGTCTACATCTTCTGATACCTCGGGTATCCGTTCCTGGACCTCCTCGATGGATGCAGAGCCTGTCTCTTCTGTATCCGGCAGCTTTGATAGCAGGGAACGGGCGTCCACCAGGAGCTGTGATAGCTCTTCGGCGCCCTCGAGCGGGTCGCCTTTTTCCAGTTCTCCCTCGTAGGAATCGATGTCGAGTATTCCGAGGTCGTAGAAAGTGTCTATAACGTCCTCAAGATACTTCTTCGGGCCTGTTACCGAGATCCGGGTCATCTCTTCAGGTTTTATCGCCGGTCACCCCAGGAACTCTTCCCTGAATCTTGAGACCAGGATGTCCTTTGCGTCATCGCTTCTTTTCGCCGCCTTGCTTTTGAGCTCCCGAGCTTCATCTTTGCCTTCCTCTATGATATCTTTCCTCTCTTCTTCCATCTGTTCCCTGAAGTCCTCGAGTTCTTTCTCCTTTTCCTCCTTCGCGTTTTCCCTTGCTGCGTCGACGATGCGGTCGGCCTCTTCACGGGCCTCTTCAAGAATCTCGTCGCGAGTCTCTTCCGCGTCCTCGATTATCGATTTCGCATCTTTCTCGGCTTTTTTGACTTCTCTTACAACGTTAGCCAAACGGCCTCACCTACGGGTAAACAGGTGGCTGAAACTCTTATAAAGGAAACGAGAGCGTGTTTCCTGTTACTATTTAAAAAAATTTTTAGAGCCCGGGCAGTAACTAAAGCCGGGAGACGCCCGGGTTGAAATAAGTTTAGACCGCTTTATCTTCCATGGAGGAACGCGGCATAAGGATATTCGCCCCGGACGAGGAGGAGCCCACCAAGGATTCCGAGGTGTTCTTCAACGAGGAGATGAGGAGGAACCGTGACCTGTCCGAGATAGCTCTCAGCGTCTTCGCCGGGGAATCGGATATAGACGAGTTGCGGGCGGTTGACGCCCTTGCAGGCACCGGTATAAGAGGGATGCGTTACGCGGGGCACGCCGACCGGGTGTTCCTGAACGATACCAATCCCTCGGCGGTTGAAAACATCGAAAGGGCCCTCGACGAGAACGGTATAGATGCCGAGGTCTCGAACAAGGACGCCAACGTCCTTCTTTCCGAACACAGGAACTACTTCCACTTCATAGATATCGACCCCTTCGGTCCATTCACCAGTTTCCTGGATTCTGCCGCGAGAGCCACCAACCACAACGGTTTCGCAGGTTTTACTGCAACAGATAACGCCGTGGCCGCGGGCAGCTATGTGAAGACCTGCAGGAGACGTTACGGTGTCGAACCGATGGACGAGAGCTTCATGCACGAGGTCGGCCTCCGGATCTATATTGGTGAGGTGTTCCGGAACTACGCCCGTTTCGACAAATGCTTCGACCCAAAGATCAGTTTTCACCACCGCCATTACTCACGGGTGATGGGCCGTGTCACCGAATCCAAGAGACGGACCAACCGTTCCCTGGACAGTATGGGTTATCTGTCGTTCTGTCCGGACTGCCGGTGGCGTGGCTTCGAGAGGAGAGAGGAGTGCCCTGTCTGCGGGTCAGGGACACGGATCGCGGGCCCTCTATGGACGGGCAAGTTTGTTGACAGAAGGTTTACTGAAAAGATGCTGGAGGAGTTCCCCGGGGACTGGGAGTCGAAAGAGTTCCTGGAGACAGTCCACGGCGAATCCGAGATACTGACCCCATTCTACGACATGCATGAACTTGCGTCCTCCCTGAAAGTCCAGGTACCTCCCAGGGACGACGTTCTTGAGGCGATAGAGGAGAGAGGTTATCCGGTCTCAGAGACACATTTCTCCCCCACAGGTTTCAGGACGGACGCACCCGTCGAGGATGTCCGGCAGATTATAGAGGATTTATCGCCGTAACACAGGATTCAAATACCTGGTCGCGAAATAACCAACTATGAAGAATCCCTGGTACGAGGTTCTCGAGGCCCTGTACGAACACGATGAACTCTGGGAGATGGAGGCATCTCAGGTCTCCCAGCTGGCGGAACTCACCGAGCTTGAAGAGGAACAGGTTGAGGAGACGCTTGAGAACCTTGAAAACCAGGAGCTCATCAAGAGAGAGCTGGATACCATCATCCTCACGAAGAGAGGGTTTGACCTCATCAGCCAGAAGGAGACCCACGAGGAACAGTTGCTGACGGAAAGATTGCTCCTGGTGTTCGTGACCGCACTCTCCTTGGGGACGCTGATGGATACGGCTATAGCGGTGGGGCAGACCAACAACGTGTTTTTGCAGGTGGCCTACAACGCTCTCTTCGCGATAATATTCATAGTCCTCGGCATGATTGCCAAGCAGAACATGGGGTAGAAAAATAAATAGGGAGGAGAGGGCCGTGTTTGAACGGCTTTAATTGCTCTTTTCCTCGAGTTCGTCCTCGAGTCCGAGCTTCTCCGCGAGCTCCTTGTAGCGGTTCCGGATCGTCACTTCGGTTACGCCGACAACGTCCGCGACCTCTCTCTGCGTCCGTTTCTCGCCTTCGAGAACGGCGGCGATGTAGAGAGCGGCTGCAGCGAGTCCTGTAGGTCCTTTGCCGGATAGAAGGTCTCGTTCACGGGCCTCCTTCAGGATGTTCCTGGCTCGTGCCTGTACCTCTCCGGATAGCTGAAGTTTTCCAGCGAAACGCGGCACATAGTCCTGCGGCTTCGCCGGTAGGATCCTGAGTCCTAGTTCCCGTGCAACGTACCTGTAGGCGCGGCCGATCTCTCGCTTTTCGATGCCGGAGGCCTCGGAGATCTCGTCCAGTGTCCTCGGTGTGCCCTGCTTCCGCGCGACGATGTATATCAGCGCGGAGATGATGGACTCCATTGAGCGTCCGCGGACCAGTCCCTGGTCGACCGCCTTTTCGTAAAGACGGGCAACCTCTTCGTGGACTGACTCCGGCAGGTTCAGGTTGGAGATCATCGAGTTGAGTTCGCTCAGCGCGAATCCAAGGTTCCGGTCCTTCGACTTTGTCAGGCGTTTATGCCATTTCCTGAGACGGTAGTACTGCGCCCTCTTGTCTCCGGAAACCTTGTAGAGTTCTCCAGAACCCTTTCCGATCTCGGTGGATACGCCCATGTCGTGTTTCGTGTACGTCAGGGGCTGGCCGGCGCGGGCTTTCTTTTCCTTTTCTTCCGCGTTGAAGGCCCTCCATTCTGCGGACTCATCGATACGGTTCTCGTCGATCACCATTCCACATTCGACACAGATGAGCTCGCCCTTCGCGGAGTCCTCCTCGAATCTCTGGGACCCACATTCGGGACAGGTCAGGACCACGTCGCCTTCCTCGGCTTCCTCCTGTCTTATCTCGTAATCGGCTTCCTTTTCCTCGTCAGGTTTTTCTTCCTCTTCTTCCTCTTCCTCGTCTTCTTCCCACTCGTCGGGGATGTCGTATTCATCAAATTCTCTTCGGGGGATGTTGGCTGAGTCTGTCATAGTAAGAAGATTTCACCCGCAAAACATAAAAGCCCCCCAACTTTTAAATATATTTTCCTCGGTAGATTTACGTTTTAGTGACAACAGGCCGGGATGAAAGTTAATTTAATCATTGGCTGGTAAAAGAGGAAATTATGGTGGAGGACGAATCCCGGGTCCAGAGAGAAACCTTGGCTGTCGCGGCCCTTCTGTTTCTCGGAAGCCTCTTCATACTATACCCGTTTCTTGACGCCATAATAATGGCGCTGGCCACCGCCTATCTTCTCCGGTTCGCCCACGACAGGATTAACAGCAGGATACACAACGACCTCGTATCCTCCATAATAATAATCTCTGCTGTCCTGGGAGTTGTCTCTCTGGGTACGTTCTTCTTCATAAACAACTTCTTCGATATACTTTCACAGCTCAACCAGTTCACAGGCTCCTTGAGAGACACGCTGCTCCAGATATTTGAGATGCTAAACCTCCCGGAGACGTTCCAGCAGAACGTGGACCGCTTCATCAACCGGATATCTGAGGCGACCACTTCAACACTTCTTGGGATATTCACCTCTCTCCCGTCTGTGTTTATCGACCTGGGCATATTCCTTGTCACGGCGGTGTACCTTTACAGGGATCGGTCCAAGATAGAGAACCAGCTCCACGGGCTGCTCGATAACCTGCCGGCGCCGGAGGCCAAGATACTGAGATCGCTCATAAGGTCTATAGACAACATATTCCGTGGCGTGTTCATGACCCAGGTGATAGTTGCATTGATACTTGGTGTGCTGACCGCCGTGGGTTTCAGCGCTATAGCCGTCCTGACATCCTCGATACCGTTCATACCGCTCTGGGCGTTCCTGGTTGGTGTGGCGGCGCTCCTCCCATTAATGGCAGCTTTCATGGTCTACGGGCCGCTGGGGATATACTACCTTTTCGTGGGGCAACCGCTGAAAGGAGTGATAATACTGGTTTTCGGGGCATTCCTGCTCAACGTCCTCTCGGAGATATTCATCCGACCCTACATAGGTTCCAGGCAGATGGACGAGCACCCTCTCGTGGTTTTCCTCGGTTTCCTTGCCGGGCCGCTGGTGCTCGGCCTTAAAGGCCTTATTATCGGACCGCTGCTCCTCATACTCACGAAGGAGTTCATCCTCAACTACACTAATCTGGTTTCCGGCTACTCTGTTCCGACCCGCAGTGAGGACACGGCAGAGAACTGATTTGCCGGCCACAGTTGTCACAGACCTGCACCCAGCTTCTCTTTTCTTTGACCGCTGGCTCCATGAAGCCCTCGAAATCCGCCTCCAGGTGGAGAGCCAGATTCTGGAGGTCTTTATCGTCTGTTACCAGATCGGTGTCCAGAGTTAACGCCAGCGCAAGCAGTTTCTCGTCTACTTCCGAAGTATCTGACCCAATCTCCTCCGATTTCTTTTTTACGCGTTCCAGTTTATCTTCGTCGGGTTCTTCCGGTTTCAGGTCAATTGTGTCGGCCTGGAGACGTGCACTGGAGCTTTTGAGCTCGTCAAACATCTCAGGTACAGTATACGCTGATTTAAACGGGTAGCGTCCCCTTCCATGTATCAGGACGTTTGCGTCGACCACTGGCGGCATCTTTAACCCCTGATGACCTATGATTATTAAAAAATATTTGCAGAAACAGTTTAACGTGATACACAATGACACTACCTGATGCACCAATCGAGCGAATAATCAGAAAAGCAGGAGCCGAAAGAGTATCAAAGGACGCCGTGGAAGAGCTCAGAGATGCTGTAGAAGAGCTAGGCGAGGAAATCGCCCGGGACGCCATAGAGATGGCCGAACACGCAGACCGGAACACGGTGAAAAAAGAAGACATCGATCTTGCAACGGAGTGATCTCCCTTGAAAACCGTAGATTCACGGCTTTCAGAGGTAGAGGGTGGTCTCTAGATGCCGCAGCAGATGGAAGCCTCCAAGCTGAGCGAAGGAACGTACGTGATACTGGATGACGAACCCTGCGAGGTGCGAGCAGTCTCCAAGTCCTCGCCGGGCAAGCACGGTTCCGCCAAGATCAAGATAAAGGCCCGTGGCGTGTTCGACGAGAAGGACCGTCACGTTACCAAGCCCGGAGACGCGATGCTGATGAGTCCCGACATCGACAAGAAGGTCGGACAGGTAGTCTCCAGGGATGGCAACATCGCCCAGGTCATGGACATGGACACGTATGAGACCGAGGAGATGGAGCTGCCAGAGGATCTCGATGCTGGAGAAGGTGACGAGATAAAGTACTGGCAGATAGACGACCGGAAACTTGTGAAGGGGCTCAACAAATAGCCCCTCCTCCCCTGTTTTTTGACGAAGAATTAAAATCTTCGCCGAGTACCTAGAATTATGGCGTGGAAAAGGCTGAGAGAGAAAGTTCTGGACGAGAACTACCCCTCGGAAGAGGAGCTGGAGAGCACACGGGAGAAGTACAGGGAGCTCTCCAGGTTTATAAACAGCGAGTTCGGGCTTGAAACCCATTTTGCTGGTTCTGCAGGCAGGGAGACCTGCATAGCTGGTGACAAGGATATTGACCTGTTCGTTCTTTTCCCGGAGGATACGCCGCGCCGCGAGCTCGAGGAGGACGGACTGCGCATAGGAAAGGCTGTATTCAGAGAGTTCGACGGAGAGTACACGGTGGAGTACGCGGAACACCCGTATATAAAGGGAGAGATTGATGGCCACGAGGTCGAGATAGTGCCGTGTATAGATACTGACCCGGAGGACATACAGAGCAGTGTGGACAGGACGCCTCACCACTCCAGCTGGGCGGAGGATAACCTCGACGAGGAGCAGAAAAAGGACGTGGTTCTCCTGAAAACGTTTCTCCGGGCAGAGGGTATCTACGGCTCCTCGCTGAAGACCCGGGGCTTCTCCGGGTACCTCTCCGAGATACTTGTAGCGCACTACGGCAGCTTCCGTCAGCTTACAGAGGCGGCGAAGAACTGGCCCGAGAAAAAGGTAATAGACCCCGAGAACCATCACTCGACGCTACCGGCCGAGCTCAGGGAAAAGTTCGAGGAGGACAATCTGGTGGTGATAGACCCGGTCGACCCCGCGAGAAACGTTGCCTCGGTCCTCTCCCGTGAGAACTACTCCCGGTTCATATACAATAGCTGGAGGTTTGAACAGGGCCCGGGGATGGAGTTCTTCCAGGAACCGAAGGTGGAGTTCGACCGTTTCGAGCTGGAACAGGAGATCGACAGAAGGGCAGATTTCCTGGTGCTCGAGTTCGAGAACCCTGGAGAAGTGGAAGATGTGGTGTATCCCCAGTTAAGGAAGACTGTGAGACGTCTGCGCTCGGAGCTTGACAGGAGGGATTTCCGGGTATTCCAGCAGGGATTCCACCAGTCCGAGGTCACAAGGATCTTTTTCGAGCTGGAAAGGGAGCTTCCTGCCGTGGAGTACAAACCAGGCCCCAAGGTATTCCATGGTGAGGACCACCTGCAGCAGTTCACGGAAAAATACGGGGACGTGTTCGTGGAGGACGACAGGCTCTACGCGAGAGTGGAGAGAGAGTACCGCGACGCAAGGGAGTTCCTCAGAGACTTCCTTGACTCAGATGCGGAGGGACTCAGGGAGAAGGGGATCCCCAACCATGTCGCGGAGGAGATGACCGATTACAGCTTTACCAGGCCGGTCGTCGAGGACGAAAAATGGTTAAAGTATCTGGCGGAAAAACTTCATGTGGCAGAATATGAGCGACGTTAACATTCTTGTAGGGCTTTCCGGAGTGGGAAAATCGACGGTACTCGAGGAAGCGATGCTTCTCTCGGACCATGAATACGAGGTCATAAACTACGGCGATCGGGTCCTTGAACTGGCCCGCGAAGAAGACCTCGTCGAGGACCGGGACGAACTGAAGAACATCGAGGTGGACACATTCAAGGACCTGCAGAGGCGTGCGGCAGAATCGATAGTCGAGGACGCAGAGGAGGAAGACGTGATAGTGGACACCCACGCCGCCATAGAATCGCCCTATGGCTTCATACCGGGGTTGCCGAAGTGGACGCTGGAACACCTTGAACCGGAGAAGATAATCATACTCGACGCGGATCCCGAGGAGATATTCGCCCGTAGCGAAAGGGACGAGGACCGCGATCGGGAGCACGAATCCGTCAACGATGTCAGGCTTTACCGGGACGTTGCCCGTGAGATGGCGTCTGCAGGAGCGGTTATGACCGGTGCCTACCTGAAGGTCATCAGCAACCCTCCGAACGCCGCCCACGAGGCCGCAGAGGAACTCCTGGAGACTCTGAACGGTTAGCCCGACTCAGGAAAGATAGTACTTGGGAGACACGACGAACAGGTACGTGGTGACTATTGCGGAGAGCAGCCTGCCCGCGGCAAAACCGGCGTATCCCAGCCCGCGGAAGATGCCCTGGGTCAGGCTTGCGAAGCCGAGGAGTGCAAGAGAGAACATCAGCAGCAGGCCGACCTCACGGGAGTTATCCGTGGAGGTCGAGACCGATTCGGTAAGACTCTTAAGGAACGAACGGTTCTTCACGATGGTTATCGGCAGGAAGTAGACCCCGAAGCTGAGTGCCAGAACGGCGGCGAGCGAGAGGGCGCTGCCTGCGACGAGCGCCGTGATATTCCCCTCCAGCATGTAGAGGATGAACCCGGCGCTCATCGGAAGTGAGAAAAGGAGCCCGGTCACCAGGAAAAGTGCTGAGGCCTTCAGAACTGTCTTCCAGCGGTTCACAGTGGCTCTGAAACCGTCTTTCAGTCCTCTGTCGGAGTCCACCATTGCCGCCACCATGACCGACACGGCGACGCCAAGTACTACGAGGAACGGAAGGGCTGCGGCGTAGTAGAGATAGGATGGCTGACCTATGGAGTTGAGCAGGCCCAGCATCCATACCGTACTTACGGAGGTGGAGAAGATCTTCGGGGCAAACAGCCTTGGTCTCTCCTCCAGCAGCTCGAAGCTCTCTGAAAGTACTCTGGCCAAGCCCATGTTATATGCAGGGGCCCATAGACTTCTAAACCTTGCCCGAGATTATTTGTTTTTGGAGAGTAACTACACCTTTAGCCGCCGCGGATTATCGAACGCTGTGTTGTCACCCTCCGCTGGAAACAGAGAACGGTGCTAAGGCCGTGTTTTTTCACTTCCTGAAAGCAAAAGGTTAATAAGACTTATAGACTGTAGAATCCTTATGGCGAGCCTCTGGGACATCGGTAAGAGTACTAAGGAGAAGCTCGCCGATGAATGGGAATCCAATGGCGTTCTAGAAGAGAAGGTTGAACAGCACAGGGACAAATTCGAGGACGAGTTCAGGCAGAACATGCAGGAAGACGTGCCTACTCATCCGTACAAGATTTACAGGGAGATAGTCGAGTCTCGGGAACTTTCGGACGAGGAGCGTATAGCCCTCGAGTTCATGAAGGACGAGTTCTCCGAGAAATGGCAGAGACTCAAGAACACCCATTCCAACTGAGAATTCATCGGTGAGCATTCGGGAGGGGGTTCGCGCCCTTCTTTTTCTTTTTGTTCTCTACTCAAGCTCTCTGACCATGTAGGGTCCTTCAAGCTCGTACCCCATCTTGCGGTAATACTCCCGTGTTCCGACCGCCGAGATCACAGCGACTTTTTCCTTTCCGAGTTCGCGGGCCTTCTCCTCCGCGGCCTCCATCAACCGCTTCCCGAACCCCTGGTGCTGTACTTCGCCCTCCGAACCGATGTCTGCCGCGGCGCCGAGCACCTTTAACTGCCGGACTATCAACGTGTCGGAATCTATCTCCGGCCGGTGGGATCCCGGGGGAGCCCTCAGCCTTGTGAAACCCAGGATGATATCTTTCTCCCTGTCTTCAAAGCTCAGGAAGTACTCGTGACCGCCTGACGCGGCATAGTCGCGCTCCACGAGTTCCACGTCCTCCGGCTCTTCATCCCTTTTCCTCCTGACGTGGCCGACCTCCCTGCAGCGGATGCACCGGCAACGTTTGCCTTCCTCCTCGAGCTCCTGTAGTGCCAGCTGTCTCATGTTTGTGAGCGCCGGCCCCGCATCCACCTCTGTGGATGGGATGTCTCTCATAACGCGTTTTATCCTTACGTGAGGAGGGATGTGGTTTACCTGTATCTCTTTCAGCCTGTCTTTGGCCTCCTCTTCATCGATGGGTTCGAACTCTCCCTCCTCGTACCGCCGGTACAGTTCCGTGCCCTTTATGACCTCCGTAGGGTATATCTTCACCTCGTCGGGCTGGTACTTCTCCTCAGAGAATATCTTCCTGAACTTCTCTATGTCGTCTTCCCGGGTTTCGCCAGGCATCCCCAGCATCATGTGGTAGGCCACCTTGAAACCTGCGTTCTTCAGACGTTTCGTGGCCTCTATAACCGGTTCCATGCCGTGACCCCGGTTTGTCAGCTCGTGAGTCTCATCGAAGACGGTCTGGACGCCCATCTCCACACGGGTACCTCCAAGCTCAAGTATACGGTTTATGTGCTCTTTCTCCGCGATGTCGGGCCGTGTCTCGAACGTTACACCCACGTTCCGGACATCCGCGGTCTCGTTCCTTCGCTGTGCCTCTTCAAGCGTCTCCGCCTCTTCCCCTCCACGGTACGTGTTAAAGCCGTCGAAGGCCCGTTTCACGAACTCTCGCTGGTACTCGGGGTCCTGGAAGGGGAACGTTCCTCCCATAACGATAAGTTTCGATTTGTCGATGGAATGCCCGTTCTTCTCGTACTGGTTCAGGCGGTCGTGGACCTGGTCGAACGGGTCGTAGTTGTTTCTTATCGCCCGCCGGGTGGCAGGCTCCTTCCCGGTGTAGCTCTGTGGCGCTTTCTTTCCCTTCGGACAGTAGACACATCCTCCGCCGCATGGAGCCGGTCGTGCCATCACTGCGACGTTGGCTATACCGGATATCGTGCGCATCGGTTTGGTCATCAGGACCTTCCTGGCGCGCTCTTCATCATCCGAGGCGAACTCCAGTATGTCGCTGTTCTTCGGCATCCCCGGGAACCCCAGTTCTGAACAGAGTTCCTTCTTGCGCTGCTCTACCTCGTCTTTCGAGTCTATCTCCTCTCCCTCGATCTCATCGATTATGGTGCGGGAAAGTTTTTCCAGATCGGACATGTACTCGACATTACAGTGAAAAGTTAAAAAGAAAGAGACTTCCCAGTATGTATATGCGTGACAAACTCATTCTTCTTGTACTCGCTGTCCTCTTGACAGCGAACGGGACGGCATTCGACCTCGGGCTGGGATCCGAGAGGGCGGCTGTCATACAGCTTTCAGGACCCATAACACCCACCGCCTCAGGTTTCTCCTCGGGTATAACGCCTGAAGAGGTAAGAGAACTCAATCATCGGGCCCGGCAGATGGATGCCGAGGCGATAGTCTACGAGATAAACTCCGGTGGGGGCGCGGTTGTGGCCTCCAAGGAGGCAATGAGAGCCATAGAGAACGTGGATGTTCCAACTGTATGCAGGCTCCGGGATCTTGGGGCTTCCGGCGCTTACCTGCTGTCGCTGGGCTGTGACAGGATAGTCGCGGACTCCGCCACACTTACCGGCAGCATAGGAGTTAAAAGCTCTTACCTCGAGTTTTCAGGTCTCCTGCGCCGGCACGGTATCCAGTACGTAAACATCACTGCCGGTAGATACAAGGACACGGGGAGCCGTTACATGAACCTGACGGAGGGGGAGAAGGAGATGTTGAAGCAGAAGATAGAACGTATACACGCCCAGTTCCTAGAGCTTGTGGATGAGGAGAGAAACCTTACCGCTGAACAGCTGGAAACCGTGAGAACCGGAGAGGCATTCCTGGGTTCCCGGGCGAAAGAACTGGGTCTCGTTGACAGGCTCGGCGGGAGAGAAACCGCGTTCAACGTGGCCGAGAACATGACAGGGAAGGATCTCGTGTTCAACGTGGTGGAAAGAGAGTCAGGCTTCAGTTTCTTATCGTTCCTGTCCTCGTCGGTGTCGCTTGACTTCAGCCAGTCGGCTTTCAGCTCTGTATACCGCTAGAAAAACCTGGGGGGGGAATAGAAAAGAGATGTTTTTTATTCAGGTCCTTCAGGCCCTTCAGGTTTCTCCGGCTTCTTCGAATGGCTCCAGAGCATGTCAAACACAGGCCTGAGAGTCTGCTCGGCCATGTGGTCGCTCTTGGACCAGAAGGCGGTCTCCTGCGTGTTGTGGACCTCGTCGTGGGTCATCGACATGGTGACCGTGTCCTCGTCCACTATGGTGAACCTCCCCTGCGGCACATCAAAGTCGTCGCCTTCGAGGTGCCTTATCTCTGCGAACTGTCTGATGTCCTCGTAGGCGTCCCAGTTGTCCTCCTCTATCGGTGCGAGTATCTGGACGTTTACACCCTCTTCCTTCGCTTCCTTCAAGAGATCGGCGTGCTGGTTCCTGATGTTCTTCAGCCCGTCCGCGGAGGTCACTATGTGTATGCTTTCCTCGGCGTCCTCGAACATCGTGCCAAGGTGCTGGTGGATCTGGTGCGACCCCTTCAGCGAGCCAGACATCTCGGCCGGGTCCACGAGTTCCACGCCCTGGTCGTAGAGGTTCTCGAGTTCCTCGACGGCCTCGGAATCCTTGAAGGCCTCGAGTTTACCCAGCTTCTCCTCCAGATCTTTCTGATGCTGCTTCTTTATGTTGTCTATCGCCTGGCCTGGAGGGATGGCAACGTATTCCATCGGCTTGCTGGACTTGATAACAGCAAAGCCCTTGTCCGCCAGCGATTCGAGAACATCATAGGCCCGTGAACGGGGAACATTAGTCATCTCGGAAAGTTCTCCGGCGGTTGAAACTCCTCTGCCGAGCAGAGCAGCGTATATTTTTCGTTCGTACATGTTCAGCCCGATATCTTCCAGGGCGTCCAGCGTCTCTTGGCTTGCGACCATCTGTTTTTGCACCTACGTCTTATCTAAATCTTCTTTAAAGGCAGTTATAAACCTTTTTCCAAGGGATTCAAGGCTACTCCCCCGGTTTAAAGGTTTTTATCATCGCCTGGTAAACAATGCCCTGTGAATATTTATAAAAGCTTGCTTAACCGGCGCCTCACCTTGTCCACGAGACCCCTCGATTTCTTGCCGTATATCCTCTTCTCCTCGTACAGCCCCTTCCATTCAACGCCGTCGAACACGCTCGCGATCTGGTTCCCGTACTCGTCGTAGTAGGTCATCTCGTTCATCCGGAACTTGGGCTCCCTGTCCTCCGGCTCGTCAGTGTACGCAAAGCTTACAATCCCCACCACCAGCTTTCCTCCAGGTACTTTGAACTGGTCCGCCACCACTTCCTCGTTAAAACCGCTGACCCAGATGGACGTGATGCCGTTCTCCCTCGCCACGAGCCTCATGTTCTGCGCGGCCACGGAGGCCTCTGCGACACATGCCGAACGGGCCTGGTCCTCTCCAAGCCGGCGGGCCATCCTTTCTATGTCCGAGACCACGAGGACCGATGTCGGGGCCTCTTCGACCCGGGGATCGCCGACAGCGCTGGCCAGGGACTCTTTCTTCCCGGAGTCCTCCACAACGATGAACTCCATGGACTGTATGTTCTTGGGAGAGGGGGCCTGTCTCCCGGCCTCCAGTATCTTCCCCATGGTCTTTCTGGGTATGGTCTCGTCTTTACACTCGCGGAACGTTTCCAGATTGACAATGTTCTCGAAGGAACTCATATACCAGTTAACAATTGGATGGTTACGGTTTAAACTTTCACCCGGGAAAACAGGTCTATGGAGTACTCAAAGCTTGCGGAGACCTACCAGGAACTGGAGTCGACGCAGAAGACACTGGAAAAGACATCGATACTTGCAGAACTCTTCCGGGAGGCGGGCGAAGACCTTCCAGAGGTGGTGCTCCTCAGTCTTGGCCGCCCCTACCCGTCCTGGAAGGCACACGAGATAGGTATATCAAGCAAAATGATGGTCGATGTGATCAGTCAGGCCACAGGACACTCTGAAGACGAGGTAGAGGAACTCTGGAAGGAGAAGGGTGACCTCGGCTCTGCCGCCGAAGAGATGGTGGGTAAAAAGACTCAGCAACGGCTTATGGCACAGGAACTCACCGTGGAAAAGGTGATGTCCCGTATAAGAAAGGTCGCGGAGAAGGAGGCCTCGGGCATATCGGAGTCGGTGAGCCAGGACAAGAAGAAAAAAGAGATAGCAGGCCTGATATCGTCTGCCGACCCCCTCGAGGCCCGTTACGTGACAAGGACGGTGCTCCAGACGCTCCGGCTGGGGGTCGCAGAGGGTATAATACGTGACGCGCTGTCAGAGGCTTTCTTCGACGGCGAGCATCCCGAAGAGATCCAGCGAGGGTTCGACGTGACAAACGATTTCGCCGAGGTGGCGGAGGCCTGCACCAGGGGGCTGGAGGCAGTTGAATCGCTGGAGATGGAGCTTTTTCGCCCGGTGAACTCCATGCTTGCCAAGAAGGTGGATACCATCGAAGAGGGCTTTGAAGAGGTCGGGGAGCCCGCCGCCATCGACTACAAGTACGACGGGATGCGGGCCCAGATACACCTGGAAGAGGATGAGGTGGCTGTATTCACCCGGAGGCTTGAGGATGTAACAGAACAGTTCCCGGACGTGGAGGAGGCGGTCAGGGAACATGTCGACGCCGAGAGAGCGGTTATAGACACCGAGGTCGTGGCCTACGACCCTGAGGACGGCTCAACTATCCCCTTCCAGAAGCTTTCGCGCCGCATCAAGAGAAAATACGACATACAGAAGATGAAGAAGGAGATCCCTGTCGAGGTCCGGCCCTTTGACCTGATCTACCTTGACGAGCCTCTTCTCTCCGTCCCCTACAGCGAGAGATGGCGCAGGCTGGGAGAGATCGTCGAGGAAAACGACCAGGAACTCACGCTCGTCGACCACAGGCAGACCTCGGAGGAGGAAGAAGTCAGCTCGATGCAGCAGCGCGCCCTGGACGAGGGCCACGAGGGCATAATGATGAAAGCCCTGGACCGCGGATACAGGCCAGGTTCCCGGGTCGGCTACATGGTGAAACTGAAACCGGTGATGGAGACCCTGGACCTGGCGATAGTCGGCGGCGAATGGTCCGAAGGCCGTAGAAGTGGATGGATAGGCAGCCTGACCCTGGGCTGTTACAACGAGGAAAGAGGAGAGTACCAGGAGGTCGGCAAGATGGCGACCGGCCTCACAGACGAACAGCTCCAGGAGATAACCGACAGGCTGGAGCCACTGATAGTGGACGAGGAAGGGCGTGAAGTGGAGGTGAAGCCCGAGGTCATAGTCGAGGTGGAGTACGAGGAGATACAGGAATCCCCGCACTACAGTTCGGGTTACGCGCTGCGTTTCCCGAGGCTGAAGCAGTTCCGTGACGACAAGAAGGAACCTGACTCAAAAGAAAAGGTAAAAGAACTGTATAACGACCAGAACTGAAAGGGAGAAAGAAAAAACGGGGTTCTAGTCGTGTTTCTGGGCCTGATGGATCTTCATTCCTCTCTCCGTGTCGAACTCCTTTCCGCATTCGGGACAGGCGTAACTCTCGTCCTCCTCTTCTGTCTCCTGCTCCTCGGCGGAGAACCGATCTTCAACATCCAAGGTCTGCTGCTGTTCCCGGCGCATCTTCCACTCATCGCTTTCAAGCCACACGATGAACGCGCCCACCAGTATCAGCAGTGGACCGATGCCGGCCTTGATAAGCATGACAAGTTCGTCAAGGAATGTTACGGTGGAGAAAACTCCGACCACGACCATCAAAGCTCCGATCAAAATTTTAATTGCTGGATGCATGGTATCACACCTGGATAATAACAGTTAGGTCTTTTATGTGTTTTGATGGAGCGAACCCTGTTCCGAAGGGATTTATAACATTTTTCAATCCTTTAATCGTTACGAGGATGTTAAAATGGGATACTACGAGTACGCCCGCGAACAGTACGACCAACCGAAAGAGAACCTCGACGAGGTCTGGCAGGAAAGACTGGTCGAGTGGAGACAGGAAGACGCCATAGTGGAGACAGAGCCCACCCGGCTTCCAAAGGCACGACAGCTCGGATACAAGGCAAAGAACGGGTTCAAGGTCGTACGTGTGAAGGTCGACAAGGGAGGGACGAAAAGGTCCCGTACCTCGGGCGGGAGACGTCCCAAGAGATCCGGTCAGAACAGGTTCTCCCGGAAGAAATCCAAGCAGGTTATCGCGGAACAGAGAGCCTCCAGAAGGTTCGACGGACTGGAAGTACTGAACAGCTACTGGGTCGCGGAAGACGGCAACCGTAAATGGTTCGAGGTCATGCTGGTCGATCCGGAACACCCCGAGATCCAGAGCGACGACGACCTGAACTGGATCTGCGACGAGAAGAACAGGGCTGAAAGAGGTTTAACGCCGGCGGCAAGAGAGTCCCGAGGCCTGAGGAACAGGGGCAAGGGAGCCGAGAAGCTGAGGCCCTCACAGGCAGCAAACGACAACAAGGGAAAGTAAAGTTTTCTATCCCTTTCCCCCATAAACTAACATATGCCAGAGTTCTACGACCTCTGCCTGAAAGAGGATTCCTCAGAAGTATGCGGACTGGCAGAGGAACTCGGCTGGACCTCGCCGTGCGAGATCGATACGGTATTTCTTGAAGCAGGGGACTGGGGAGAACTGAAGAAGAAGATAAAACGGGAGAGGGAGGAAGCTGACGTACTCGTGTTCCTGGGAGGCGACGAGGAGCTCAACAGGAAGGCTGCCTCAGATTCCCGTGTCGACGTGCTTCTGCACCCTGAACGCGGCAGAAAGGACTCCGGAATCAACCACGTGGTGGCGAAGGAGGCCGCCGAGAACAATGTGGCGATCGGGTTCGACTTCTCGAGGCTGCTCAGTGACAGCAAGGCGAAAACCCATGTGCTGTCGCACTGGCGCCGCAACCTGAAACTATGTGAGAAGTACGGCGTCGAATACGTCCTGACGACAGGAGCTGAAGAAAGATATGGTTTGAGAGCTCCCAGGGATATCGCGGCCGTGATAGACTCCCTGGGGTACAACGGTTTCCAGGCGGTCTCCGAAAACCCGCAGAAGATACTTGAAAGGGTAAGGGAGAGGAAAGACGACGACTTCGTCATGCCAGGGGTGAAGAAGAGATGAAGCCGCTGCCACCTTCCCTCCGGGAGAATGAGAGATACCTGAGGTTCAAGGTACACTCCGGGGAGCCTGTCCAGTTCGGCGACCTGGTTGACGCCGTCTGGGACGCGGTTCTCGGATATCTCGGAGCCAGGGATGCGAGCCAGGCCAACATCTGGATAGTCAAGAACCGGTTCGACCACGACTCCCAGAGAGGGGTCATAAAATTTGATCGTGAGACACAGGAGGATGTAAGAGCAGCTCTGTCCCAGCTAACAGCTGTAAAAGGCCAGGAGTGCTTCCTGGAAGTGGAGAAAATCTCGGGAAGTATAGATAAACTTTAAAACTTTTTATCCGGTGGTAAGGTTCGCTATATCGCTCCAGCCCTTGATTGAGGCCTTGTAAAGCGAGTAAAGACCAGATATGGATTGTCTGAGAAGCCCTGGGTCTTCTGGCCGGTCTCTGTGTTGCGATATCTGTTCCGGAGATTTACTGTCGTCTCTGTCTCCCAGAGAGGTTTTTTGGATATCTCCGAAGTTCACAAACACAAACGCTAAAGCTAATAGAATCATGAAACCTGCCAGAAGAACCAGCTGCCTCTGTTTCTCGTTCATCGATGTCCAGTACCTGTTTAACGCCCGATGGACGTTTTAAAACACGTACACCGGGACTTATTCTCCCCTGTTCAATATAATGCGAAGACCATTATTTAAAAGAGTTCATTTTTAAACCAGTTATAAACTATTTAAATGGCCCTTGCCCTGGGGCGTTCAAATAGGTGAGAACATGGTCAAAGACGAAGACATCAAGATCCAAAACGTGGTTGCATCCGCAACCTTCGACAGACGACTCCCACTAGATAGAATCGCTATCTACCTGGAAAACACGGAGTACGAGCCGGAGCAGTTCCCTGGCCTCGTGTATAGACTCGAGGAACCCAAGGCGGCCGCGCTCCTGTTCGGCTCCGGAAAGATTGTCTGTACAGGCACGCAGTCGCCTGAACAGGCGAAGGAAGCCACTCACAAGATCATCGACGAGTTGAAAGAGGCCGACGTAGAGATCGGCAACAAGCCAGAGATAACGGTTCAGAACATCGTGGCGTCCTCAGAACTTCCGGGAACACTGAACCTCAACCGCATCGCTTTCGAGCTTGTGGGTACCGAGTACGAGCCGGAGCAGTTCCCTGGCCTCGTGTATAGACTCGAGGAACCCAAGGTGGTGTTCCTGCTCTTCTCCTCCGGCAACCTTGTCTGTACCGGTGGAAAGACCTACGAGGACGTGAAGGAAGGCATCGAGAAGCTGGAAGAAAACCTCGAGGATATAGGAGCTCTCAACTAGCCTTCCTCACATATTTCTCTTTATTTATTCGAAATACTCGATAGCTTCCCTGGCAGTGTATCTGACGTTCTCGGGGACACCGCCCTCATCCAGTTCATCCTTTGAGAACCATCTCGTGCCGTCGTGTTCGTGGGCGTGAGAGGCCTCGCCCTCTTCTTTTACCCGGGCCAGGAACTGGAAGTCGCAGTGGTAGTGATCCTCGCGTATCGGGTGAAGGTTGACGTTGAACGGTTCATGGAGATTTACAGAGCTGTCGAGTTCCTCTCTTTCCCCGACGAGTTCCACCTCCACCCCGGTTTCCTCCCGGGCCTCCCGTCTCGCGGTCTCGTCCGGGGTCTCCCCGGGCTCGATGTGTCCGCCGGGCTGGAGCCAGAGCCCCAGTTTTGAATGCTTCAGGAGCAGGACCTCGCCTTCCTGGACTATGAACGTCCCCGCGACAAAGTCCCGATCGGCCTCTTCCGGGATCAATCCCATTTTATCTCGCTGACCGTCTCCTCGATTTTCTCCGCCATCTCGAAGTCCTTCCCGGTTATGCCGTCGGCCTCGTGAGACCACAGGTCGATGGAGACGGCGCCGTACTCCACCCTGACCTCGGGGTGGTGGAACTCCTTCTCCGCCAGTGAGAACACAGCGTTTGCAAAGAAAACAGCGTCCCGGTAGTTCTCGAACTCTACCCGGGTTGCAAGCCTGTCGCCTGTACGGCTCCAGATTTTCAGGTCTTCAAGCCTCCGCTCGATTTCATCATCTCCAAGTTTTTCCGCCATGTTTTCTCATCCCGTCCGAGCCTTTTCACTTTTATCACTTTTCGCCCACCAATCATATACTGTATGGACTACGGGGAGGCGGTCACGGAGTTTGAAGAATTTTTCTCTGATGAGTACTACGAGGACGTCGCTGAGGCAGTGCAGAACGGTGAAGAATCTATAATAGTGGATTTCCATGAGATGGATGTTTTCAACCCGGAGCTGAGCGAGTTCCTCCGTGAGAACCCGTGGGATGCCGAGGAAGCCGCCGCGGAAGGTGTGCTGGGCGTAGATATCGTGCCCGACGAGGAGTTCCAGGTCCGGTTCACCAACATGCCGGAGGAGGACTTCGTTCTTTTACGCAACCTGCGTTCGAAACACCTGAACAGGTTCATCCCTGTCGAGGGAATGATAAAACGCGCCTCCCAGGTGAAGCCAGAGGTGGTGTCCGCGGTGTTCGAGTGCTCGCAGTGCGGTGACCG
The DNA here is from genome assembly GCA_042217695.1 of Candidatus Nanohaloarchaea archaeon. Lineage (GTDB taxonomy): Archaea > Nanohalarchaeota > Nanosalinia > Nanosalinales > Nanosalinaceae > JBDGSE01. The sequence continues at coordinate 41,834 of JBDGSE010000036.1, forward strand.
CTACGAGAAGGAACAGGATTCCTCCAAGCTGAAGAGCCCGTACAAGTGCGAATGCGGCTCCCGGAACTTCGATGTCGTGGAAAAGATAATGACCGATACCCAGATGATCACCCTGGAAGAGAACCCAGAGTCCCGGGAAGGCTCCGAGCAGCCGTCCTCACTTTCGGTCAGGCTGGAGGGCGACCTCGTGGACCCGGACTTCCAGAAGAAAGTGGTCCCGGGAAACGTCGTGGAGGTGACCGGCGTCCTCCAGGAGAGACCGATGAAGAAGAACTCGAAGAAATACGACATATACATGGAGGCCAACTATCTCGAACCGACGCAGCAGGAGTTCGAACAGCTGGTACTTACCCCCCAGGAAAAGGAGAAGATAGAGGGCATGGCCGAGGAAGACGAGATATTTGAAAAGATAATAAGCTCGATGGCGCCCAGTATCTACGGCCACGAACGTATCAAGGAGGCCATCGCACTCCAGATGTTCGGCGGTGTCCGGAAAACGCGGGAGGACGGAGTAGAGTCCAGGGGCGACATCCACATACTGCTTATAGGTGAGCCAGGGACCGGTAAGTCCCAGCTGCTGAAGTTCACCGGAGAACTCGCGCCTAAAGGACGCTACGTCGTTGGTAAATCATCCACGGGAGCAGGTCTTACCGCCGCAGTCGTCCGTGACGAGAACACCGGAGAGTTCTCTCTGGAGGCGGGGGCCGTCGTACTGGCGAACAAGGGGCTGGCCGCGGTCGACGAGATAGACAAGATGGCCAGCGAGGACCGTTCCTCCCTGCACGAGGCGATGGAACAGCAGCAGATATCGGTGTCGAAGGCCAATATCCAGGCCACCCTGAACGCGCAGACATCGATACTCGCGGCAGGCAACCCCAAACTAGGGCGTTTCGACCCCTACGAACCTATCCCGGAGCAGATAAACATCGGAGACACATTGCTCTCCAGGTTCGACTTCATCTTCCCTGTGATGGACGAACCAGACGAAGAGAAGGACAAGGAGCTGGCCTCGAAGATACTTTCGAACCACCGCGAACCGGAGGAGACGGTGGGCGACATCTCCCAGGACCTTCTCAGGAAGTACGTGGCCTACGCCAAGAAGAACTACAATCCGCAGCTCACGGAGGAGGCCTCTGAAAAGATACAGGACTTCTACGTCAGCATGCGAGAAAAGGGTTCGGACGAGGAAGGCGGAAGCGTACCTATAACTGCGAGACAGCTGGAAGCCATGATACGTATATCCGAGGCATCTGCCCGCGCCCACCTCAGGGAGAAGGTCTCCCTGGAAGACGCGGAACGGGCTATCGACCTGCTCACCTACACCCTGAAACTGGTAGGTACCGATCCCGAAACAGGAGAGTTCGACATCGACATAATAGAGTCAGGAGTATCGTCTTCACAGCGCAACCGTCTACAGACCATCAAACACATCATCGAATCCGTGGCCGACGGAGATGCCGCGGAGATAGAAGAGGTCCTCGAGAAGGCGGATGACGAGGGGATCAGTCAGGACAAGGCCGAAGAGATAATAAGCAAGCTGAAACGTGACGGCGAACTGTTCGAGCCGAAACAGGGCTACGTCCAGAAGATCTGAGGCCGGTCTCTGTGGGACTTTTTTATAGAACCAGAAGGAAAGCATCTGGTATGAAGGCCGTTCATGCTGTCCTGGCTGCATCCCTGTTCCTGGTTCTACCGATGGCGTCCGCGGCCAGCATGGACCTGGTATCTCTCCAGGACTCACCCCTTGAGAAAGGGGAATCTGTGACGCTGGAACTCAGGGCATCGGGAGAAGACATAGCAGGCTACAGCGCCAGGATCGTCTTCAACGGAACCCGGTTGAACTATCTCAACGCCAGCGGCACCGCCTCGTTCCCCGACCCCGTGGTGAACAGCCAGTCAGACAGCATAATATTTACGGCCTCGAAGGCCACAGGCACGAACGACCCGGTGCTGGCAAGACTGGTGTTTGAGGTCGCGGGTGATGGTCAGGCCCACGCAGCGCTGAACATCACGAGGGCATCACTGAACACTCCTTCAAGAGGGATAGAACAGGTCGAGTTCAGCGGAACCCTGGTAGAAATCCAGGCAGAGCCAGGGAAGGGAAGTCCTGCAGAGAACCAGCAGGAGGGGGAGAACAACTCCACAGGGCCGTCTGGCAACATACTGGATAGAGTTATAGGCCTGTTGAGCAATCTTTTCGGTTTCTAGCGGAAGATAATCGCAACCTACTAAAGAGTTTTACCTTATCATTTTAACATGCCACAGCAGAAAAGGCAGACTGCAAAACTTACCAACACAGAGGAACTTAACTCGGGTAAATACTTTCAGAGAGAAGGTTTCGAGCCGAATTTTCTGCTTACGCCCGAGGGAAGGAGGCTTTCCCGCGCCCGTTTCGTGGGGACTGTAGTTGACACGTTTGTAAACGATGACGAGACTTACGGCTCGCTGACGTTCGACGACGGCCGTGACACGGTACAGGTGAAGTTCTTCAACGAGATAGCGAGGATGCAGGAGTTCGATATCGGTGATATAGTCGAGGTCGTTGGAAAGGTCCGGGAGTACCAGGGACAGATATACCTGGATGCAGAGATACTGAAGAGCCGCTCCGTGGAAAAAGAGCTGTTACACCAGTTAAAGTACAGGAAATCTGAGGAGGAGTGGAAACAGATACGGGAGACAGTCCGGCAGCTGAAGGAGTCCGGAAAGGACCAGGAGGAGATCGAGAAGGAGATGGCCGGCAAACTTGAGGAGGAAGAGGTCGATGCACTTCTGCAGAGCTTCGGGGAAAGCTTCTCGTCCGAGGAGATTGAGGACGTGGAGAACCTGGAACGCGATGTCCTTGACGCTGTGGAGAAACTCGACGAGGGCGACGGCGCCGACTACTCGGATATAGTCGATGAACTGGACGAGCCGGAGGACGCGCTCGAGGACACGATAAACTCGCTTCTATCCGAGGGAACGTGCTACGAGCCGCAGCCCGGCAAGATAAAGAAGCTTTGAGGTGACGGAAATGGACTACGACGAGATGCTGGAAAAGGGACAGGAAGAGGTACCGGAAGACATGGGTTCTGAGGAAAGGTTCGACATACCGGACCCGGAGACGAGAAAGGAGGGTTCCCGCACGATACTGGAGAACTTCTCCGAGATCGCGGACGTCTTTGGCAGAGAGGAGAGCCATCTCTCGAAATACATACAGAACGAGCTCGGTACCGCTGGCCACATCGAAAACGGAGAACTGGTGCTCAACGGAGAGTTCCGCCGCGGCCAGATAAAGGGCCGTATCCACCAGTACGCCGACGAATACGTTTTCTGCCCTGAATGCGAACGCCCGGATACAGAGATCGTAAAGGAGAAGGGCGTGGAGATAATGAAGTGTCAGGCCTGCGGCGCCAGGACCTCTCTCTGAGTCGAGAGAATTTAAATAGCCTTTTCGGTAAAAACTATTTGTGGTATCTGATGGCGGGAGAGAGATTCTATACCAGGGCCGCCCGTGAAATCGTGGACAAATATGAAAGCGTGATAGGGGAGGCCGCTGAAGGCATAGCAAAGAAAAATGATAACGTCGAATTCGAGGATGGCGAAGTAAAGAGCTTCGATGGAGGTGCCGAGGAACTGGACGGACTGGTGCAGGAATACGTGGATACCGTCGGTGACGTGGCCCTGCGACTCGCCCAGCAGGTCCTGAACGGCATGGAGGGTGCCGGGGAAGCTGATCTACCCGACCGGCTCGCCTGAACCCTGTTATCCCGCTTTCCGCGGCACTGATTCTCGAAACCGAACTCTTCTCAACTGGCTGCAGAGGGTTTAAAGGGTTAAGGGAGGAACAAGTAGTTACAGGTGTTTAATATGGCAGAAGAAGTAGACACGCAACAGGCACTCCAGATCTTTGAGAGAAGGCTGAACGACATCCAGCTTACAGTTCACGCCCTGCTTTCAGTACTCGAGGAAAAAGACATGGTTGATCAGGATACCATCAACGACAAGGCACAGGAAATAGTTGAGGAGATCGAGGAACAGCAGGACCAGCCAGGAGATCTGGAAGACCAGCTTGAATAAAAACCTCTTGAGGGGCCATCACCCTTCCGGGTCCCTGTCCCCCGTTACAAATTCTTCATAGTACCGGCATCCCTCTTTCAGAACACAGTTCTCGCAGTCCGGGTTTCTGGCGGTACATGTCTCCCGGCCGTGTGTTATCAGGAGCCGGTGGAACTCGTATTTTATCCCGTCAGGAACCTTTTCCTCCAGGATGTCATGGGCTTTCTCGCGGGAAGCGTTCTCCGGCACCAGTCCCAGCCGTTTCGAGACCCGGTGGACATGGGTGTCGACCGGTATCACGGGTTTCCCGAAGTGGAAACAGAGTATTATTGCGGCGGTCTTCGGGCCGACACCCGGGAGCTTTGTCAGCCACTTCTTGGCCTCATCTATCTCCAGATCCTCTATAAATTCTAGCGTGTAATCTCCCCGTTCCTCCCTGATTATCTGCAGCGATTCCTGGATACGTTTCGCCTTGGTGGGGCCGAGACCTGCCGTGCTTATGGTCTCGGCCAGCCGTTCACGGTCGGCGTTCTCCACCTCCCGGTAGGAGTCGAACTCGTCCTTGAACTGCTGGAAAGCCCGGTCCCGGTTCACGTCGTTGGTGTTCTGCGATAGTACTGTCTCGATCAGGTAGTCCATCCCGGACTGCTCCTGAGGTCTCTCGGGTTCGCCGTATTCCTCCTTCAGTCTGTCGTTCAGCTCTTTGATGCGATTCATCGTTCCGCCTTCTGGAAGCTGTAGAGTTTTTCGGGTGCTTTCCTGTGGGGGTCGAAACCTCCAAGATGGGTGCCGGGCAACTCCTTGCAGAGCCTTTCCTCGCCCAGCAGTAGAGGGTCTTCGTGGTCCTCGAGGGCAGCCCTCACCTCCTCCAGATGGTTCTCTACCTGTTCCTCTCTCTTCCGTTCGAACCGTGACTGGGAGTAACCGCCCTGCGAATGCTTGTGTTCTATCCTGGATTTGATGTGGTCGAGTTCCTCCACCCGGCCGCCCTCCTCTCTGTATATCTTTGTATCGCCGGCAGAGACCAGGACCCAGATCTTCTGCTCCTCGATGAACTCCCTGATTGTGGAGGTATCGAAACCTGTGTCAAGGCTCCATTCAGGGCTGTAGAATACCCTTGTCTTTAGCCTGATGTCCGGGAGCTGCGAGTCGAAGAAGTACACTCCCGGCGACTCCTGGAGGAAAGCCAGTTGCTCCCCTGTTATAGAGTTTTTCAGGCCCTGGAGGTCTCCTATCTCATCCACGGATTCTCCCCGGTAAACCGTCACCATGTCCCTCTCCCCGGACTGGATGGATCCCAGCTTCCGGACCAGCTGGAGGGCTTCCTCGAACCCCAGTTCTTCAGGGGACGTTCCGTCTTCATCTTCTTCATCGTCCTCGTCGTCTTCCAGTGTACGCAGTCTGTCTTTCAGCCTGTTCAGCTCTTCTTCCGCCTCCTGCTTCTTCCGCGAGAGTTCCTGTCGCCGTTCGGACTCTGCCTCGTACCTCTCCTTCCAGGACTCGATTTCTTCTTCCAGTTTCTGTACCTGTTGCCGCAGCCGTTCCTTTTCCTCGTCCTCTTCCCAGGGCCAGTCCATACCCCTGTTTTGGGTTTGAAAGTTTAAATTGTGGCGAGAAACAGGAAACCTTTTAAGTTTCATTTAAATACAGTGAATTAGTGGTTTAGATGCCGAAGATGACGGTTGAGGAACTGGAAGCCGATTCTGACAATGTCGAAATCGATGGCAAGATAAAAGAACTGCCCACTCCGCGAGCTGTTTCAACCCAGTACGGGCAGAAGAAGATCACTACAGCGGTGTTCGAGGACGACACCGGCGAGATCGATCTCACGCTCTGGGAGGAAGAGATCGAGGAGGTAGAAGAGGACGCGGAAGTACACATCGAGGGAGCCTACGTTAGAGAGTGGGCCGACGACATCCAGCTCAACATAGGAAGGGAAGGAACCATAGAGAAGACCGAGTAAACCTGTTTCTATCTTATCTTTCTGTGCGGACAGCGCTACAGCCAGGAGACCCATGTGTTGTAACTTTCCAATAATAACGCCGGGTGCGGGCGCCTGGAGAGGATCGAGCAGATACGCCGGCCCGTGAACTGTACGGGTTAGAACGGGAAGAAAGTTTAAGCTCGCCCCAGAAATATCTTACACGGAGGGGGCGGATGGAGGACACAAAATACTTCTCGTCAAGGAGTGCACGGAGAGACTTCGTCATCCGCGCATCACTGGTTACAGCAGTTCTGCTGGCGTTTACAGCAGTGATAAAGCTCAGATTCGGCTTTCTTTTGAACCCGGAGGAGGCCCGGAACTGGGTGGCCGAATTCGGCTTCTACGCGCCCCTGGTATTCGTACTGGTACAGACAGTACAGGTGATACTGGCCCCGATACCCGGGCAGATAACTGCTGTGGCCTCCGGATATCTCTTCGGGGTCTGGAAGGGCACTCTCTACAGCATGGTGGGTATCGCATTCGGGAGCCTGATCGCGTTCCAGCTCTCGCGGATGTACGGCAGACCGTATGTGGAGAGGGTACTCGATGACCGGGTTATAGATGATTTCCACAGATTCGCCCAGGAAAGAGGGGAGCTTGCGCTGTTCGTAATCTTTCTAGTGCCGGGTCTTCCCGATGACGCCATATGCTTCCTCGCAGGCCTGACAGATATCGATGCCCGCAAATTCCTGACCGTGCTGCTGGTAGCGAGAACACCCAGCTTTTTCCTTTCAAGCCTTGCAGGCTCCAGCCTTGCGACCTCCAGGGTAAAACTTGGTTTCGCAATCCTTGTCGTGGGTGCCATGGTTTCGCTCGCCTTCTACCGCTGGAGAGAGGTCCTGGGAGAGTACTACCGGGTGCCCGGCGACAGATGAGGAATCTAAAGGTTTTTCAAGTTGGACTCCGCTCCAGAAACTGATGGGTATCGAGGACAGGATCCAGGAACTGGAGGAAAAACTGGAGAAGACACCGGTGAACAAGGCCACCGAGACCGAACGTGCCCGGATAAAAGGACAGATAGCCAAACTGAAAGAGGAGAAGGAGAAGAAACAGAAGGGCACCGGCGAGACCTCGGGATACGCCGTCAGGAAGCAGGGCGACGCGACAGTCGCTCTGGTGGGGTTTCCCTCGGTCGGGAAGTCAACGCTTCTCAACCAGTTGACAAACGCGGATAGCGAGACCGGGGAGTACGAGTTCACGACACTCGACGTGGAGCCCGGGATGCTGAAACACAGGGGGGCAAACATACAGATACTTGATGTTCCCGGCCTGATAGGCGGGGCTGCCGAGGGCCGTGGAGACGGTACACAGGTGTTAAGTGTCGTGAGGAACGCGGACCTCGTGCTCATACTGCTTGATCAGGAAAACCGGTACGAGGAGATCTCATCGGAGCTTTACAAGGCCGGTATAAGGCTTGACACAGAGCCGCCCAGGATAAAGGTGGAGAAAAAGGACCGCGGCGGGATAGATATATCCGCGACGGCAGACCTGGAACTGGAGGAGGACACTATAGAACAGCTGATGGAGGACAACGGCTACGTCAACGCCGACGTCATAATCCGGGAAGAGGTCGATATAGACAGGTTTATCGATGGACTGATGGACAACAGGAAGTACGTGCCCTCTCTTACGGTTATGAACAAGGCAGACCTTCTGTCAGGGAAGGAAAAGGAAAGATATGGCGAAAAATACGACCTGCTGGTATCCGCGGAGGAAGGCAAAAACCTGGAGGAGCTGAAAGACGAGATATTCAACGGTATCGGGCTTATCCGGGTCTACATGAAGGAGAAGGGAGAGGAGCCCGATAAAGACGAACCGCTGATACTCCGTGAGGGAGACACCGTGGAGGACGCGATGGACGAACTGCCTGGCAACATGAAGGAAAGGTTCAAGTCCGCAAAGGTCACCGGCCCCAGCTCGAAGTTCCCGGAACAGAAAGTCGGGGAAGACCACGTACTGCAGGATGAGGATGTGCTGGAACTCAACCTGAGACACGTCTAGCTTAACCTTCTGTTCTCCCCATGTAAAGGGTTTTTAACAGAGAATTCTTTAGAAGGTCTGTAAAGCGGTAAAAAATCTTCTTCAACGTTTTTGAACGATTAGCGCTGCTTTCACGCTCTAGATTTAAAAGGTTTCAGGGAGAACCACAACCTGATGCAGACCGATTTCATAGACGATACCGGGCACCAGATCCCCGTGGAATTCGAGGAACCCGGTGTCGCAAGAAAGGTCTTCACCTATCTGAAATCCCTTGTAAGAGGGTAAGTTTTTCTCCCTCTATTTTATTTCGATATGCTCTCGAGAAAATCGCGCTGCTCCTCATCTATCTCGTCGCGCTTCTTTTCCACGGTCAGAACCACGAGGTCGTCGCTGTCAAACTTTTCCAGGTCCGAACCCTTCACGTACCGCGCAAGACACGAGGTGTTCCTCGCTGGTGAGACGATGAACTCCAGCTCGTAGTCCGTCTCATCCCCTCCAAAAACTATTCTCACAAAGTCTCTCCGGGTCTGCAGATGTCTCCTGATGGCTTCCGCCGTTTCATCGTCGAAAGCGGGATACTCATGTACCTTCCAGGAGTCTCCCTCCGGCGTTGCACGTTCGATGGACACTGTGTAGAACTCGCACCTTTCGCCGTACTGGCCATGACAGTACCTGGTTATCTCCTCGGCAAGGTCCTCAAGCTCCCCGCTGTAAACTGTGTAGACCGAGTTCTTCCCCTGGTTCTCCATCAACATATGCAGTAATGGGGGCTGGACCGATAAAAAACTCTGTTATCCCCTACTCCACAGGTACCGCGTTGATTACGCCGTCCTGACCGGGGCGTGAAGTGATGCGGGCCTTCCCCTCGGGTGTCTGGATTATGGTTCCCTTGGTAAGCAGCGAACGTCTCACGTAGTTCGGGTTGGCCGGGTTCTCCTCGACCGACTCGATCTCCACGTTCTTGACCTCGCCATCGACGGACAGGTTCACGGAATCGGCTCTCTTCACAACGTTCTTGGTGTCGCCACCCCGGACATCCTTCTTCCGGATCCTGGACTCGCCGAGCTCCGGAGCCGAAAACTCGTCTCCCAGCTCGAACTTCCGGGATTTCCGGTATCTCCGGGTTTTACCTCCCGTCTTCTTGGTAAGGGATCTTCTGTGCCATATTGCCATAGTTCCAGTATCCTGACAAAATTTTATAAAAAGAACTCTCGACGCGGTTTCAACCCGGAGAAAGAGCCGGACCGCGGTAGGTTTATATAATTTGTCAAGGGAATTGAGGCATACAGGTGCCCAGATTTTATGTCAGAAAACAAACGACCATTTGATGTTCTAGACGAGTCGAAAGGAGGAAACGTACTAGTAAAACTGAAGGCCTACGGCCGTGACAAGGAGCCCACGGTCTCGGGAGAGCTTCAGGCATTCGACAAACACCTGAACATCTGGCTCGACAACGCCAGGGTCAAAACCGATGACTCCACCACCGAGTACGGAAAGCTCTTCGTACGCGGAGATAACGTTCTGTTCGTCAGCCCAGAGTGATCCCGGATGGGAATGAACAAAGGTAAACGGAACAAGAAAACCCACGGCAAATGCAGGCGCTGCGGAAAGAAGGCTTTCCACCTGCAGAAAGGCGTGTGTGCAGCCTGTGGTTTCGGGAAGTCCAAGAAGAGAGAGGACTTCCAGAAGGCGAAGAACCGCAAGGACTGAAAAAGCATTCAAATATTTCTGCCGGCATTTCTAACATCGAAGAGCCGGGTATACCTGGGCCTGTAGCTCAGTCTGGCAGAGCACCGGCCTTTTAAGGCCTGGCTCCTCTTGCGAGGGGCTGGCCCAGAAGACCGCGAGGTCTTCGTCGAAGACAGCCGGTAGTCGCGGGTTCAAATCCCGTCGGGCCCATCTCTTCGAGATGGTCGAGACGCGGATCCCCAGAAAATCTTCGAATCCTTGGTTCGTCAATCCCGTCGGACCCAAACTCGTCTACAGAGTTTGATCATTTTAAGGCGTTCAAACAGAACGCCTTTCAGAATCCCTGACTGTTTCTTCTGGGGGCTGATTAACTCTGTTCTGGAATCCAGGCGCCGCAAGTATGCCGGTGGTGATTCCCTGTACTTCACAGTTTGACGCTTCTCTTCACGATGCGCGCCATCTTGGTGAACTTTGCTGCAAGACCGGTGTTGGCAACGGTTGAAGAAGCCACGAGTTCCTCGGCTACGGGTGCCTCTTCCCCGGCCACCAGTGAAAACGCCCGGACCTCCTGGAGCATGGAGAACACCGGGATCAGCAGCATTATATCGAGCCAGTGCCGGTGCACGAAGTCCTGATGCGAGTTCGATAAACGGTAGGCGATGCCGAGCCGGACCGCGAAGAAAGCTATGAGCGCCCAGTTCGCGTAGTTTATGAACCGGATGTATACCGGGTCCAACGGACCGAGAAACTGTGTGAAGACCAGGAAAGCTATCATCAGCACTGCTAGAGGCATGAAACCGTCGAGAAACCTCTTCGTGTTCGTCAGATGCCGCTTCGACAGCCTGTGCTCCACAGAGGTCTCCAGCTCTTCAAGGTCTTTCCGGTACCGGCTTCTGAGACCCATCAACATCCAATTGTTGAACGCTGTTAAAAATAGTTTGAGTTCTGTTCCATGCGATGGAATGTATTAAAAATATTTGGCGTTCAGTGTAATTCACGTTGGACCGGTAGCTTAGCCCGGTTAGAGCGCCACGCTGATAACTGGTTACGCCCAGTTAGCAGGCAAAGACCTGCTCCGCAGGTCGACGAGCTATGCTCGTCAGATCAGACACGTGGAGATCCCCAGTTCAAATCTGGGCCGGTCCA
>JBDGSE010000037.1:0-11754 GCA_042217695.1 Candidatus Nanohaloarchaea archaeon
AGGTTCACTTGTTACGCACTAAACGGTTAGTAGGATGCGAGGGCGAGGATTCGAATGCGAAGCTGGCGCTTCTATGTTCGAATCCGGAGTAAAGCAAACCTGTTTGCGAGGGCGAGGATTCGAACCCCGGAACCTCTACAGGACAGCGCCCTCAACGCTGCGCCTTTGACCACTTGGCTACCCTCGCGAACTTCTGAAAGTTCGATCATCACAAGGCATGCCGCGCATGCCTTTCAGGACCTGCCTATTGTTTTTGGAGGGTTGGCAAGCCGCTCTTGGCTACCCTCGCAATTGGTTACGCTCAATTGATACGCAACAAGCCATGCTAGGCATGGCTTTCGAACTGAAGCTATAGAAGGTGTTCGTGAGCTATTTTTTTAACTGGTTTGTTCCCTGCTCCCGCAAGAAAAAACATACTTAAATTCTGTAGAGGTTAAACTCCGACACCGATGGGAGGGGCCGCAGACGTTTTACCGGGCAGTTCGCCCGATTTGAAGGATGTTTCTGATTCTGTTGGATCCACTCTTACGAGACGTCTGGCGGCGACCGCCGCGCTCACCGCTACCGGCATCGCGGGACGCGTACTTTTACAACACTCTCCCAGCGTGGAGCCCATCGTGGCTATAGCGGTGGGAATCGGATTCATTCATGACTGGAGGCACGGTGCATCCTCGGGAGCATCAGGTTTCTTCCTCTCCAACTTTCTCGTGTGGGGTGGACAGGGCCCGTGGACCGTCTTCCAGGTAATCGGTGCGGGAGCCGCGGGCGCCACGGGAGGCCTGTTCTCGAGGTTCTCTTCTTCGAGAACCATGTTTTTCGCTTCGCTGGTCGCAGCGACCGTGCTCTACGAGTTTTCGGTGAACCTCGGTTCGCTGGTATACGGCATGGGGGCTTTAAACCCGGCTTTCCTGGCAGCGGCGGTTCCCTTCGGCCTGATACATCTTACAAGTTCGATAAGCTTTGGTGCAATGATCTATGGATTTAAAGAACGGATTGGCAGGCTTTACTGAATCAGTGGAAACCGAGTACGTTGCGCTTGGAGTCGGATTACTCGCTGTGCTGCTCCTGGCGATGCAGCTACAGCCCTCCGTGAAGGGGGGAGAACAGATCTCGATCTCGCTGAAGGTCGACTTCGGCGAAAGGGTGGAGACCCGGAGCCTGACACTCTCCAACAACACAACCGCCTTCGAGGCGGTGAACGGGAGCTTCGACGTGGAGTACAGGGAGTACGACATGGGCTACTTCATAACCTCGATAGGGAACGTCAGTATGGATTCGAACCATTCCTGGCTCTATTTCGTGAACTCGGAACCGGCGAAGAGGGCCGTCAACAGGTACCTCCTGGAGGACAACGACAACCTTACTTTCCGGTACCTCGAGAACTCGAAGGCGTCGAAATACTTCGACTGAGGTTTCAGCTATAAAACTTTCAAAGAGTATGGAGTGTTTATGAGGAGCGAGGCTTCTGTCAAGGTTCCCAGCGGCAAAATGGTAAAAGCTGCGGTTGATGTCCGCGAGGACCAGCTGGAAAACGTTTCCATACGGGGCGACTTCTTTATAGAGCCCCCTGAGGCGCTTGAGGAACTGGAAGAGGCGTTGACCGGTCTTGACGTCGATGCCGAGAGGGCAGAGTACCTCGCGACCGTGGACGAGGTGGAGGGAAAGATGATAGGGTTCTCCGCCGAACACGTCTACGAGGCCATACAGGAGGCGGTAAAACAGACCCGTTGGAGGATAATAGATGCGGGGATACACTCCGAGGCGATGCACCACGCGCTTGACGAGGTTCTGCTTGAAAAGATGGAAGAGGGAGATATGAGGCCGACCCTGCGTTTCTGGCACAGGAAGAACCCGGCGATACCTTTCGGCAGGTTCCAGTCCTACGAGGATGAGGTCCAGCAGGAATACGTTGAAGACAACGGTATAGAGGTCGTGAGGCGGATAACCGGTGGCGGGGCGATGTACTCGGAACCCGGAGACATAATAACGTATTCGATGTACCTCCCTAAGGAGATGGTCCCCGAGGATGTCGAGGAAAGCTACGAAGAGCTGGACCGGTGGGCTGTAGAGGCGTTGAACGACCTGGGTGTAGAGGTGGAGTACCAGCCGCTGAACGATATCGAACACGAGGATGGAAAAATCGGTGGCGCCGCCCAGCTGAGGAAGCAGGGCTCGGTCCTGCATCACACCATGATAAGCTACGATCTGGACACGGAGAACATGCTGAAAGCGTTGAGGGTCGGCAAGGAGAAGGTCTCCGACAAAGCCATAGAATCCGCGGAGAAACGTGTGGCGGTGATAAGCGACTACATCGACCGTTCACGGGACGAGGTGATTGAAGCGCTGAAGGAGAGGTTCCAGGAAAGGTATGGAGGCGACGAGGATATGCTTGACGAGGAACTGCTCGAAAAAGCGGAGGAACTGGCGGAGGAAAAGTTCTCCACCGAGGAATGGAACCGGAAGCTCTGAGTTTTTAAGTCTTTGATACACGGAGTATCCGTGGTGTTAACAGGTCTGCTGGAGGAGGCTGAATGGCAGAGAGTCGAGAAGAACTCATTTGCCGTCTCCGATTCTGAAGTACTTGGGATAGACCATCTGGGCAGCTGTATCGGTGTAGGTATCTACGACCCCCAGGATTCGAGGACGGCGCTCCTGCACGCAGGTACAAGAGAGAACACGGAAATCGAGGAGATCCTGGACGCTTTCCTGGAGGAAATCGACTTCGAGTGGCCCTACGAGGCCCTGGCCGGGGGAACCATATCATCAGATTACGACCCTCTGATAGAGGACGACGTATACGAACAGGCCCGGGAAACCGTGGGCGAGGCACTGGAGGAAAGCGGCTTCAGATACCAGACAGCATGGAACGACCGTCCTGTATACAACAGGATGGCTGTATCCCCAGAACACGGGATCCTCTACGACGAGACGCGTTAATAGTCCGGGTTCTTCTCTTCCACATCTTCCAGAAAGTTCTCGTGGCGGGCCATTACAAAGAAAAGATCGCTCAGACGGTTGACGTAGGCCAGCACCTCTCCCCTCAACTCCTCCTCGCTGTCGAGCGCCACCACTGCTCTCTCTGTCCTCCGGGCCACTGAACGCGCCAGGTCGAGGTAAGCCGCCGATTCAGCTCCTCCAGACAGAACAAAATCTCTTATTTCAGGGCTTTCATCTCTCATAGCGTCTATCCAGTCCTCAAGCAGGTCGATATTTTCCTGGCTTATCTCTTTTTTGTGGTCTCGGTCGGCCAGCTCCGCCTGGAGTATATGGAGGTCGTTCTGTATCTTTTCAAGTTTTTCCTCTTTTCTCTCTGCTTTTACAGCGGCGAGACCTGTCAGGGAGTTCAGTTCATCGATGTTGCCGATGGCCTCTATCCTGCGCGAATCTTTCGATACTCTTTCACCCGAGAAAAGGTCTGTCCTGCCCTCGTCCCCTCTCCTGGTGTATACCATATGGATATACTTGTTTTACAGAGGTTAATAACTGGCGGTTATCTCTCGGTGAAGACGAATCCTGTCACCGTCTGGTTCTTGAACGTGGAGAACTCCTCGCCCTTGCCTCCTATCTCGCCGTAACCGTAGAAACCTGCGACCGGGCACTCGAGGTGGTCCCGGAGCATCCTGATCTCGCGTTCCCGTTCCTCCTCCGTCATTATCTGGTTCCTGTTGGTGCAGTCGGTCACGATGCCGAAAAGTGGTTTCTGCCCGGGTTCAACGTGGTCAAACGCGTCTCTTGCCGCCTCCACCACCCGGTCTCTTTCGGCCTCCACCACGTGGATGGACTGGGTCTCCTCTACCTCCGAGGTCATGACCAGTCCATTATCCCGTGTAACCTTCAGAGGTGTTACGATACGGTAGTTGCCTGGCGATATCTGCTCGGCCAGCGATTTCTCCAGAGAGTACTGGAAAACCCTGTGGATGTTCAACGGCGACTCGCCACGGAGTTTCATACCTATATAGCGTCCGATGACCCTCAGTTTCCGGCCAAGCGGCAGGTCAAACATCTTTTTGAGGTCGGAGACGTCTTTACCTATGACATCGGCGTAGAACTCTGCGGCAGGTCTGCCGTTTATCTCCTTTATGACCCGGCCGTCGGATTCGCTCACCATGCCGCTCTTCAGCGTCTCATCGAACCCGTGAGCCTGACCTCTCCTTATCGGGTAGTCGGATTCTATGGCTGTGAGCACCACTGCATCATCGTATACCTCTCCGTTGAGGAACTGGTAGGTCCTCCTCATCTCTACGTTGTCTCCTGCGGAACCACCGGATACCGGTATATCGGCATTTATCTCGCCGGTTATCCCCTTCAGGACCTCGAACTCCACTCCCTCCTGTCTCTGTGTTAACCCTGCCATCAGGGCAAAAAGTATCCTGTGGCGCTCCGAGTCAAGGTAGTCCTCGTCCACCACCTCTCTCGCGGCAGCCTCACCTGCCTCAACAGGCCGGGAGTAGACATTCCTCGAGACGGCCGTGGTAAACTCTATCTCAGGGGAACCTGCCAGCATCAGCACAGCCGAATCCGTGGTGGAGCCTTCGTCAGATATCTCGCCGGCCGTGGATGCACCGACCCATTCAGCATCCTCTTCCTCCATCCTCTCGTCGAGGCCGGAGGCTAGTCCTTCCAGGTCGAAACCGGGAGCTGCGAAGAGAAAACCGAAATCCACACGCGCCATGTCGCTATAGGCCTTCTTGAACAGTTCTTTACCGGCTTCACGGCCGTCAACGTCTTCCAGATGCACGACAGATTCTCCCGCTTCTACGCCCATACCTGTTAATTCCCTGTCAGGGTTGATATTGGTTGTCCCGGGAAGACGTTTTATTTTTCGCGGCGAAAGCTGTAGTGTCGGATGAAACTGTACGAGCACGAGGCGAAAGACATCCTCGAGGAACACGGTATCGATGTGCCTGGCTCCGAGGGACCCGAGTTCGTGGTGAAGGCACAGGTGCTGGCGAAGAACCGTAAGGAACAGGGAGGGATAAGGTTCGCCTCCTCGCTGGAGGAAGCCAGGGAACTTGCGGGAGAGATGCCGGAAACGATCTCGGGGAGAGAGGTGGAGGACTTCCTCATCGAGGACCGCGTCGATTTCGAGAAAGAGTTCTATGTATCTTTCCTCTACGACACGGACACCAGGAATCCCGTGATGCTTTTCTCTTCCTCTGGTGGATCGGGAATAGAGGACCGTGAAGTGAAAAAACTGGTGCTGGAGGACGGGATGCAGTGGCGTTTCCGCGACTTCCTTTCACGGCAGGAGATAGACGACATGATCGGGCTGGGCTCCACGCTGCAGAAACTGTTCCAGGCATTCCTTGAAGAGGATGCCAGGATGCTCGAGGTAAACCCGCTGGCAAAGACCCCGGAAGGCTACGTTGTGCTCGACGCGATGATGGACCTTGACGAGGATGCGTCCTACCGGCATTCCCGCGACCTTCCCGAGCGGTCGGACCTGGGACGCGGTAAAACGGAGAGAGAACTGGAAGCCGAAAAGATCGACGAGGACGACCACCGGGGCGTGGCGGGCAAGTACACCGAGCTCGACGGCGATATCGGGATGATGCTTGCCGGCGGGGGAGCCTCGCTGACCAATATGGACGCCCTGATAGAGTACGGGGGAGAACCCGCGAACTATACCGAGTACGGCGGCAACCCTCCGACCGAGAAGGTCTACCGCCTGTCGAAAGTTATAATGTCGAAACCCGGTCTGAAAGGGCTGTGGCACGTCGGCGGGACCGCGAACAACACCGACATACTGCGGACGATGAAGGGATTCGTCCAGGCTCTGGAAGAGGAAAGACCCGGGTATCCGATAGTCGTGAGGCGGGATGGGCCGCACGCGGACGAGGCCTTCGAACTTCTACGTGAGACCCGGGACGAACTCGGGTTGAACATGAAACTTTTCCGGAACGACACGCCGATGACGCAAACCGCAGAAGTACTGATGGAGATGGTGGAACAGCAATGAGCAGTTTGCTTGAAGTAGAAGACGTGGAAATCTCAAAGGATAATGGACCGGGAGGTCTCGAACGATGAACATACCCGTATTCGACATCGGTGATACGTTGCTCCCGTCACGAAGGATGATAAACAGGAAGGTCCATGAACACACGGGGACGGAAAAACATTTCCCCATAGAGGAGTACAACATCTACGTCCCGGAAGAAGTGCAGAACTGGCTGGACGAGAACGGTCTCGAGGGAAACGCGGAGGAGATAACCAGGAGCTACCTGGACTGGGAGCGCTCGTTCTTCCGCGGCAACAGCGTCGTGGAAACGCTGAAAAAATGCAACCAGGAGCTGGGCACTATCGGCTTCATCAGCGACAACTCGATAGCCGCCAAGAAGTTCTACCGGGAGCTGTTCCAGGAGCTCGGTGTCGAGTACAGGGGTTTCGTGGTCTCCGAAGAGGTCGGAGTGAAAAAGCCCTCCAGGGAGATATTCGAGGCCTTCCTGGATAAGCGGGAGAGACCCGCGGAAAAGTTCGCCTATTTCGGAAACAACCCGGAGAGAGATTCTGGCGCGGAAAAAGTCGGGATGGACTTCGTCTGGGTCGACAGGTACGACGACTTCGGTTCAGAATGGAGCGGCAAAACCATACAGGAGTTCAGCTTTGAAAAGATACAGGAGGCGGTGTAGATGGCCATAATAGTTGACGAAGACACGAAGGTGTTGGTACAGGGGATAACCGGGAGGGAGGCATCGGAAAAAGTCCCGGAGATGCTGGATTACGGGACCGATGTGCTGGCGGGCGTCACCCCGGGCAAGGGCGGACAGGAGGTCTCAGGCGTCCCGGTATACGATACCGTGTCGGAGGCCCTGAAGGAACACCCCAGGATAAACACCTCCCTGGTCTACGTCCCCCCCTTCGCGGCGAAGGACGCTATATTTGAATCACTGGAGAACGGTATAGAGACCCTGAACGTCATCACCGAACGGATACCCACGAGGGATGCGTGGGAGATACACCGGGAGGCAGAGCGAAAAAACGCCACCGTCGTGGGCCCTACCTCTGTCGGGATAATATCGCCCGGAAAATGCAAGCTGGGGCCTATAGGCGGGAACGAACCAGAGCGCGTCTACCGCGAGGGCAGGGTCGGCGTGATATCCAAGTCCGGCGGCATGACCACCGAAACGTCCTGGGTGGTGCGCCAGGCAGGCTTCGGGGTCTCAACCGCGGTCGGGCTGGGAGGCGACGTGATAGCAGGCACAACTTTCGAGGACGCCCTTAAGATGTTTGAAGAGGACGACCAGACCGACGCGGTCGTGCTGTTCGGCGAGTTAGGCGGGACCTACGAGGAAAAAGCCGCCGAACTTCTCGACTCCGGAGATTTCTCCAAGCCACTTGTTGCGTTCGTGGCGGGGAAGTTCACCGAGGACATGCCTGAAAAGAAGTACGGCCACGCAGGAGCCATCATCCGGGGCGACAGAGGCAAACCCTCCGGCAAGGTAGAGGCTCTGAGGGATGCCGGGGCGCACGTGGCGGACGTCCACCACGAGATAGGCGAGAAGCTGAAGGAAGTGCTGGACTAACCGGGACTATTTCAATATCTTTACCCCACTGTTCCACATGACAGACTGGAAGACCTCGATCTCTTCCTCGGGAGAAGACGCTGTTGTACGCGGAGTCCCGCAGGAAGAGGTCATGGAGATGGATTTCGCCGACGCCATCTGGCTTTTACTGACAGGGGAGAAGCCCTCGGAGGATGAGTCAGAACTCTTCAACACCGTACTGTCATCAAGCATCGACCACGGCGTCGGGAACCCCTCGACCGTAGCATCGAGGACCGTGCAGAGCGGCGGCAACGGGATGAACACCTCGGTCGGCGCCGGGATACTCGCGCTGGGAGACCTCCACGGCGGAGCCATCGAGGACTGCATGGCGATGCTTCAACAGGAGAAAGACCCTGAGGACATAGTCGAGGAACGGCTCGAATCCGGCGACAGGATCCCCGGGATCGGCCACAAGGTCTACGATGACGAGGATCCCCGGGCCAGGAAGATAATCGAGAAAGCGGAGGACCTGGGGCTCGATGGAGAATACACAGAAAAGATGAGGTCTGTCCGGGAAACGTTCGCGGAGGAAAAAGTCGAGCTGGTGATGAACGTGGACGGCGCAATCGCCGCGGTGATGTCAGACCTTGACTGGGACCACCGACTGGGTAAAGGCCTCTTCATAATCGCAAGGACTCCCGGACTCGTCGCGCATGTGAGAGAGGAGATGGACGAAGACCCGTTCCGGCGTGAAGACGGGGAATACACCGGAGACTAGCCGAGCTGCTCCCTGAGTTCCTCCGGGAGCTCCAGGTCCACATCGCCGTACTCGTCCTCGATGGCACGGGCGGACAGCGCGTATGCAACCGGCCCCATAACATTGTTGAACTGTTCGAGGATATCCTCCAGCGCTTTCTCACCGTTATCCACAGAGATCACCTCTCCGTCCTCGTCCAGTTCCACCTCCCCGGACTTGTTGGCCTGTGCCACGACGAAGTTCTTTCCCTGCGTGTCTATGAGTTTCTGAACCACCACATTTATGATGTCCGCGTAGTCTGTCATTGTCCTAGCACCTGTATCGATGCTGTTTCCTCATGGAAGCGGGGACGTCCGTTGCTGGTGGCGATCTGTCCGTAGGCGAACAGCCCCACCACCGGGGTGTCCTCCCCGACTTCCTCCTTTATCCTCTCCACTTCTTCCCGGGTCAGCTCCATATCGTCGTAGACAGCGTGCCTGCCGGCACAGCTGAACACGAGGGCGGCATCCACCTCTTCTTTCTCCAGACCGGCGTTCTCTCTTGCCTCTCTCGCCGCCCGTCCGGCGGCATCCAGGAGCCGGGGTTTCTCCGCCCGCATAAGGTGGACCTCCAAGTTTTCCTTCACGGGAGCTCCCAGGCTGAAGCACCCGTCCTCATCGATGTCGAGCGCGACCCTTAACTGGGGTTCCTCCTCTCCCAGGTCTATCCCCATCGGGGTCATGAGCAGAAAGCCCGGGTCCTGGGCGTTTTCCTCGCCGTAGATCTCGCTGTAAACTGTCAGAGGCCTTTCGCCGTCGAGCTCTCTGAGGTAGGTGGCGTCGGCATCCGTTATCTCATACGTGCTGGGTGTTTTCCGGAACCCGTGGGCCTTGTCGCCACCGACTTTACCATCCCAGTCCACCACGGAGCAGACCACCGCGTCCTCCATGACCTCTCCATCGTAAAACACGTAGGTATGCTCGAAGCTGAGGTCGTCGCCCGCGAACTGGCCTGCGGTGGAGAAACCGTGTCCCAGGTAGTCAGTTATCCCGTCCAGGACGTGGACTCCGTGGCCGTGCAGGGCATCCGCGAATATGTTCACAAGTACATCTCTTTCATGGGTGCCGTCCTGCCTGAGCACGTACGGGGATATATCCTTTTCCAGGCCCTGGAAGGCCTCTTTGATGGCCTCCCTGCCTGCGTTGTAGCTGTGGTCGCTGAGTCCCTTCCCTATACCGATGGAAGCGTCCACGCCGTGGAACCCTGCCGCGACCACGGAACCGGTTTCAGCCCCTTCAGCGATCTCCACGGTGCTCGAGGCCCCGATCACCGGTGTGTCGCCGGCGGCGTCTCCGGCCCCGGCCACTACCTCCTCCATGTCGTGGTCCGTGGATGAGAATACATAGACCAGGTCGGCGTTCTCTCCGCCGGCCTCTTCTACAGCTTTTTTGCCCGCCTCAAATGAGTCTCCGGCTTCCGCCTTTCCAACGTCAAGACCCATACATGTTTTATGTCGGTCCCTGTTCTTAAATCACGATAATACAGACTTCGATGCCGGGGACTTTAACTGCGGGATCTCAATTAAGAGGTATGGACGCCGACAGGTTCAGGTCGAAACTGGGGGATGTCGCGGTCGCGAAGGACCACGTCGAACGTGAGAGATCGGACGCAGAAGAATGGGAGATAATCGAGAGGAACTTCTCGGAGAAGAGGCTCGCGGACCATGTAAAGTTCTCGAAGATAGAAGGTATAGAGTACGAGGATAACTCCATCTTCCCGAACATAGTCCTGGAAACCAGAGACGGGCAGAAGAGGCTTTTCTTCCTGGTCGGCGACCGCGGAAGAGAATGCTTCAAACGGCTGCGGTACCGGCTGAACGCTTTCAGGGAGTCCTACTGAGGCGAGGCGCAGTGAGGACAGTAGTCCCAGCCCGGTTCTATCAATCTCTCACAGCTGTCGCATAACTCCCTTACCTGGTTGCCGCATTCCGGACAGGCAAGCCAGTCCTCCTCTATCTCGTGCCCGCACTCCGGGCATTCTCCTGTAGACACATCACTTCCCCTGGAACGCCGGTTTATCATCTCCTGGATATCTTTCGGCGAGTCGATGGCATTGAACCTCATCTCCACGCCCTGGCCGCCGGCCGTCGATATATCCACGTTGCCGTAGCCGAAGTACTTCCCCAGGATATCCTGCGAGAAGGACGTGTTCTGGACCTTGTCGAAACCTATCTTCTGGACGTTCCGGGAGAACAGGCCTGTCTTCTTGTAGAGGCCCTGGTTCGTCACCACGAAATCCGTTATCTCCAGGCCGATGATCCTCTGAAGCCGCGGGTTACCATGCCACAGAACCTCTTCATCGTCGTCCAGCGTAAGCCAGTCAAAATCTTCCGTCATAAAGGCAGTTACTCATACCTCTTGAAATAGATGACCCGTCGAATAAAAAAAGAAAGAGGTTACTGTCCGGACTTCCATAACAGGTAGAACCCGTACGAGACCACGGCGAAACCGAAGGCAGAGAGTCCGTGGAAGAAGACGTACCAGAAGCTGGGTGCCACACCCCACGAAGGCAGGTGTCCCAGGGAGAACTCCTGGAAATGCCAGTAGAGATGAGGTATGTAGAGCAGGAACTCCATCACCAGCCCTACAGCGATTATCTCGAAGTAACGCGCCAGCTCGCCGCCGTAAAATCTTCTCGCCCGGTAAAGGAATGCTATGGCGAAAGGCAGCGGTATAGCGGGCAGATAACCCATGAGCATCTCGGCGTTTCTGCCCAGAATACCTGTCATGCCCGCGGCTGCAGCTAAAAGCCCCAGCAGCACACCGAACCCGGCGACCATCCAGGCCTCCCGGTCGGAGTCAGCCGAGCGCAGTATGTAGGCTGCAGCAGCGGCAGAGACCAGTATAGAGGCGTAAAACACGTATACCGCGACACCGGTCATACTTTACCACCTCTCCAGAACCGGTAGGCGCCGTAGGCGACCATGACAAACGCCCAGGCCGCCAGCACGTGCTGGAAGAAGTATACCGGCAGATACCTGTAACCAGCTATATGGGCCATCACATGGGGTATCAGCGTGACAGTGTAGTAAAGTACGCCGGCACCCATGACCGCGATAGCCTTACCCATCCTGCCTCCCAGGACCTGGCTGCCCCGGTAAACGAAGAAGGCTGTAGCAAGTCCGAAGACAGTGGAGAAACCGTCCAGCAGTGTTTCAACCATCCTGGGCCACTGCATGGCGTAGGCCAGGTAGGCAAACACGAGTACACCGACGACTCCTCCACCGATGATGTATCCGTCCCGTTTCTCAAGGTTCAGGGACATATTGAAAGATTTACTAATACAGGTATAAAAGGTTTACAGTCAGGCCGCAAAAAACCTCGAGAAATCCGGTTTAAACCCTCAAATCCTGGAAGAAACACCTTGCCTCTCAAGGATCAAATGCCGGGTCAAGCAAATCGAAGATTTGCGGCCGAAGCACTACTTGCTTCTAAGAGCAAGTTCTGAAGAAGAGAACTTGCGGCTGCCGGGATT
>JBDGSE010000038.1:0-21421 GCA_042217695.1 Candidatus Nanohaloarchaea archaeon
TCGCCGGGACTGGGATTTGAACCCAGGAGGGGCGTATGCCCCACCGGTTGTCTTGTCGAAGCGTGCGTAACTCCGCTTCTCGGTCCTCGCCCGTCTCTGCGGGCTTGAGGTTCTCAAGACCGGCACAATCGGCCAGACTCTGTCATCCCGGCATATCTTGAAAATAGTGAGGGAAGCTTTATGATGTTTTAATCTGGTAGAAACTGAGAGGTGTTCGGTTCGATGCCTCCTGATGATGAAACACGGGGGAACCGGTTTTTCCCTGTAGCAGAAAACCTTCGATTCTCTATTCCATGAGTTCTATTTCTATGTCGACTCCTTCAGGTACGTGTACACGCATGACCTGTCTCAACGCTCTTTCGGACTCTGTGATGTCGATGAGCCGCTTGTGGACATGCATCTCGTACCGGTCGATTGTGGAAGAGCCTTCCCCATCTGGAGCCTTGCGGGTGGTGACCTTCATGGTCTCCGTGGGAAGCGGTACAGGCCCTGAGACCTCTGCATTGTACTCGTCTCCTATATCCAGGATCTCGTCGGAAAGGTTGTCGACTTTCTCCTGGTCGGTGCTCCTCAGCTTCACTCTTGCCTTCTGCATAGAATAACCCGGGGAGTTAAATCTTATAAATGGTTTCAGGAGTGGCTAAGGGTTCAGGACATGGAACTTTTTGGGGTCGAGACGGGATGTGCTGTACTCCTGGAAGGGACTCAGTATCCTCCTGTCGCGGCTGGCAAGTGTCACCCAGCTACCGATTCCTCTGCCCGCTATTATCCTGTCAGGCAGTTCGTCTCGGGCGTCGATAAGTTCATGGAACTGTTCCTCGGTTATGGCTCTGCCGGCGTTTCTTCCCGCCGGTATCTGTGCCAGGAGGCCGAACAGGATTGCAGCGGCTGCGATGACGGCGAGCGGTTGACGGAACCGTTCCGGGCTTTCGCGGTAGATTGCTGCGAACTGGAAACCGGCGAGCAGGGGGAGAGCGAACTGTAGCATCCCTCCGAAAGGGAGAGGGACGCCGAGGTAGTATGCTGTCATGGCTGCCAGGGTCCCGAACAGGAGCAGGTTTACAGCCCTGTAGCGTTTCCAGGAGATTGCCAGCCCGGCGACCGCTATCACCGGGCCTATCCACGGGTAGAAGCCGTTGAAGCTGGTGGCGGTGTAATTCCCGATGCTGGAGGTCGCGAAGAACAGGAGGTAGTTGGGGAGCAGAAGTGCTAGCATCGTCCCGGGTATCTTCCAGTCCAGCTCCTTTCCTTCAATCAGGGTGTCCAGTACCGGCAGTCCGACGACGAAGGCACCGAAGACCCAGTGTGTGAGTGCCGAGGCGAGCCCTGTCGCCAGGTACCCGGCGAGATACCTCCTGTCAGATCTTTCCCGGTTGATCCGGTAGAAGCTGAACGCCAGTGTGCCAAATATGAATGCCGAGGCGAACGACCAGAACCCCATGAGCTGGGAGCGCAGCAGTGGGAGAGAGGAGCCAGTGAGGCCGGCGCCGAGAAGCGCAGGTCTATTCGCGATTCTGTAGGAACGGGCGAGCAGGTAGCTGGCCGGCACCGAGAGACTGTACAGCAGTGAGACGGACAGTATGGTGGCGAGTCCTGCGGGCAGCACCAGCATGAACGCCGCGATAAAGAGGTGGAGGAATGGCGGATAGTAGAACGTCTCCGATTCCCTGTCTATCACTGCAAGGCCGTCAACGGTCACCGAGTTACCCTTCACGTGCCACCAGGGATGCATCAGACTGTCTATGTTTCCTCTGCTCACGTCCAGCGCGGTCGAGGTGTGGTAACTGGTGTCAACCCATCCGGGAGGCACGGTAGATGCCTGTGCCACGGGGAAGGCCTTGACTGTAAAGACTGTCAAAGTGATGGCGGCAAGTACAAGGTATGCTTTTCTCTGATCCATGAATCCGGTTTTGTACTCTGGTTTAATCAATTCCTTCCCAGGCACCACCGAAACTCCTGGGTTCTAGAATCTTTCCAAAACTTTTTTCTGTGGTCTCCGGGATACCTATCCTGTTATGTCAACGGAGTTCGGTTCAGGCCTGGCGAAGGCAGATGACGGCTATGAAGCAGGTAAAAAAGCAGCAGATAAAGCTCAGCAGCAGCTGGACGGCTACCCGGATTTCGCGGTCGTTTTCACCTCTCCAAGGTACGATTATGAGGCGGTGATCGAAGGCGTACGCGAGTATTCCGGCGATGCCAAGATGATAGGAAGCTCCTCATCGGGAGAGTTCACGGACCGCGAATCCGAGACGGGAAGTGTGACTGTCGCGTTGATTTCGAGCGACGATATGAAGTTCTACACCTCGATAGAAGGAGGCGTAAATGACGACGTTATCGATACTGTGGAAGAGGCTGCAGAGGGGCTTCCCAAAGAGGTCTCCGGCTATCCACACATGGCAGGAATCAACCTCCACGACGGTCTGGCCGGTGTGGGAGAATCGATTTCTCTTGCAGCCCAGCAGCAGTTTGACGGAGAGATCCCGTTCGCTGGAGGCTCCGCGGGAGACGACTTCAACATGGAGGCCACTCCTGTATTCACCCGTGACCGGGTTGAGGAAAGCGGTGTTGCACTCGCGGTTATAGCCTCGAAGAAACCGATCGGGGTATCTGTGGAACACGGCCACGAACCCATCAGCGATGAATCGTTCAAGGTCACGGAAGCCGAGGGCAACGTCGTGAAGAAGCTGGACGGACGGCCCGCCTATGATGTGTGGAAGGAACAGATCCGGGACCGCGTGAAGGAGAGATTCGATGTGGATATAGATGATGTAGACCCTGACGACGATATCTTCGCCGAGATCGGGGCTGTACACGAGTTCGGGATCGTCACCTCTGAAGGAAACTACAAGGTCCGCTGGCCAGGACTTACCAGCTCCACTGATGGACCGATGGGATTCGCCGTCGAGATGTCAGAGGGTGTTGAGGTCCAGGTGATGGACACTGACAGGGAGAGAACGGTAGAGGCAACTGAAAAGAACATAGAAGAGGCCGCTGAATCCGTTGAAGCCGACGGTTACTCCGGTATCCTCGCGTTCGACTGTGTCGCAAGAGGTATCGTAATGGGTGATGACTTCGGAGAGCTCGGTGAAACCACTGCGGATATAGCAGACGCCTCGCTTGCAGGTTTCCAGACCTATGGAGAGGTCTGCATGCGCGAAGGCGAGCTGAGCGGTTACCACAACGCTACAGGCGTTATCATGCTTCTTCCCGAGTGATAACCATGGCAGTATCTAAAGACGAGCTGGTCGGAGCTTTCTCGGAGAGCATAGGAGAGGAAAAAGCAACTGAAATCGTTGAGGAATCCGCGAAAGATGTTGGTGTGGGGATCCAGAACCAGTACGAGGAAGAAGATGCGATTCAGGTCCTGGAATACATCAACGACAGGGACGACGTGACCTCTTACGTCCGGATATCTGCCAACAGCCTGATGACCCGTCTCAGGTAGATATCTCCCTTTCTTTTTTCCTTTTGTCGGGTGTTCAGTCAGGTCTTTCTAGGTCATCCGCTCCAGATAAAATTTCCAGTGTCTTGCGTTTGGAGCTCTGTAAGGGCATAGTGAAGTTGTACTCGAGAAGGAGGTAAATGGAAAGAGAAAAGGTAGGGGGTTGGGACCCATTTACTGGGTCTCGACGCTGAGAGCCATTCCAGCTCCGACCGTCTGTCCCATGTCCCTGATAGCGAACCGGGCGAGCTGTGGGATCTCGTCGTTCTCTTCGATGACGAGAGGCTGCTGAGGTGTGATCTCCACGATCGCGGCCTGTCCCTGCTTGATGTAGTCAGGGTCTTCCTCGATCGTCTCACCGGTCTTGGGGTTCATGGTCTTCTTTAGGTCGGTGAACGTGCAGGATACCTGCGCCGTGTTAACGTGGAACACGGGCGTGTAGCCTTCCGAGATAACGTTCGGGTGGTTCAGGACGATTACCTGGGCCTCGAACGATTCAACGACCTCAGGCGGGTTGTCCGCCGGTCCTGCGACGTCACCCTTCTTGACGTCCTGCTCGCCTACACCGCGAGTGTTCCATCCGATGTTGTCGCCAGGTTCTGCGGCGTCGATTTCCTCGTGGTGCATCTCGATGGACTTTACTTCGCCACCGATGTTCTTGTTGAGTCTTGTACTCGCGGGTTCAAAGACGATGTCGTCTCCAGGATTGATCTCTCCTGTCTCGACTCTTCCGACTGTCACGGCTCCGATACCGGAGATGTTGTATACGTCCTGTACCGGAATCCTGAGCGGAAGGTCGATGGCCTTCTCGGGTTCGTCGAATTCGTCAAGCGCGTTGAGCAGGTTGGGGCCCTCGTACCATCCGAGTTCGTCGGAGTCGTCCGCGACTCCTTCGCCCTGGAAAGCGGAGACAGGTACGAAGTTGACCTCGGAAGTGTCGTATCCGACGCCCTGAAGCATTTCGGAGACGTCGTCCTTGATGTCGTTGAACTCGTCTTCTCCGTAGTCAACGAGGTCCATCTTGTTGACAGCGACGATCATCTGGTCGATGCCGAGCGTCTTTGCAAGGTATGCGTGTTCCTTGGTCTGTGGCTGAATACCGTCGTCAGCCGCCACTACGAGTACGGCTGCGTCAGCCTGTGAAGCTCCCGTGATCATGTTCTTGATGAAGTCACGGTGGCCAGGAGCGTCGATGATCGTGAAGTAGTAGTTGTCGGAGTCGAAGTCCTGGTGCGCAAGGTCGATGGTTACTCCCCGCTCTCTTTCCTCTTCGAGAGAGTCCATCGCGAATGCGAAACCGAATGTTTCCTTGCCTGCTTCTTCTGCTGCGTCTTCAAGCTTTCGCATTTCTTCTTCTGGAAGGTTTTCGGTGTCCCAAAGCAGTCTTCCGATAGTGGTCGACTTACCGTGGTCTACGTGTCCTATGAATACTAGGTTAATGTGCGGTTTTTCAGCCATTGTTTGATTCACCTTTAATGCGTATAACTCGGGTTTACCGGTTAAACTTTAAAAAGGGTTTGTGGTTCCAGTTGACTCTGCGGTGTTAAAACCTTAATATTTAACGGGGTCTGGTGTGAGGTGAGGGTGTTGAGATCGGTGAAACGGATCTCTGGCCGTTTCGGTTGGAACCTTAATATTTAACGGGGTCTGGTGTGAGGTGAGGGTGTTGAGATCGGTGAAACGGATCTCTGGCCGTTTCGGTTGGAAGCGTGATTTCTATCAGTTTTTGATTGAGCTACCGGCTTTTTATTACCGCAACAGGTCCTTGACGGTATCATCCAGATAGGTCTTGAACTCCTTTCGGTGGGGGCTGGCGGCGGTTGGATGATCCCAGTAGAGGTGTCTTCGCTGCCCGTTCTTCTTCTCGTATTCTTCCTCTGTCATCAGTTCTTCCATCTTCTGGGTCACTGTTTCGATATCCTGTGCCGTGCCAGAAAGGTTCACTGTGTAGGGTGTCGAAACCACGCTCTTTCTCACGTGGCTGTCCTTTACCACGGGCTGAGGGATCATGTCTAGTATAAGGTATTTCTCCGGATTTTCGAGGTCAGGCATGTCTATTCCTATTGCCGCAGTATCCTTGTCTTCATCAGTTTCAGGTGCCTTTATGCCGAAAGATCCTGGCCCTCCCGGGGCGTACTCTGCGCCGGTTCCCGAGATTATAGGGCTGTCTTCGTATACCCACTGGGCGTCAGATTCTACTTTTCCGTTCTTCACGTCCTCCCATAGTTCCTGAGCGGATGCGCGGAACTCACGTCCGAATTCCATGTTTTTACTCTCTAATAGTGAATTTTTTATATTGGTGTGTTTTGGCTTAACTCCGCCTGGATTTCAACTCCACAGGATTCTGGAGCTGCTCCAGGTATCGGGGTGACGGCCAACCGTTCTCCCGGAATATCTCTGCGCCGAGTTCTTCAAGCCTTGTGTCGGTTATCTCGCCGTTTTCTTCCAGTACTTCCTCGACCTCCCGGTATATCTGGTCGCCGATCTCATATCCGTCCCTAAAACCAGCCATACCTATCGAACGGAAATCCTCGGCGATGTTTTTGGCTTCCCGCAGTATGTCTTCCGCCACAGAATACGTCCCGTCGAGGTCGTCCAGGGTGTAACGGGTCATGTATGGAAATTGGTAGAGAAAAGTTAAGTCGATGGATGAAATAGAAAGAGAAAAGATGAGGTGAGGAGGTTATTCCTCGAGGGTGGGCATCTCTTCCTTCATACCTTTCCGTTCCCGGATCTCCAGGATCTTCTCCTCCTGGAGGTTCATCGGCAGCGGCTCAAATATCAGGTCTATCAGGGAGAAGAATCCCTTGCCGTTGGTCGCCGACTTCAGGGCGGCCTCGAAACCGAACAGTTCCTCTACCGGGAGCTTGCAGCGGATGACCGAGGAATCGCCTTCTTCCTCCATGTCGATGACGTCGCCCCGCCTGTTGCTTACTTCTGTCATCGCGTCTCCCATCGTGTCTGTCGGGGTGTCGATTCTCAGGATCTGTTTCGGTTCGATGAGTTTCGGATCTGCCTGGAGGAAGGCGCGCTTCATCGCGTCCTTGGTCGCCGGGATCATCTGTGCCGGCCCCCTGTGGATGGCGTCCTCGTGGAGCTTCGCGTCGTGTAGTTTTACTTTCATGCCGATGACCGGTTCGTTGGCCAGCGGTCCCTCGTCGACGAACTCCTTGAAGGCATCGAGCAGGTACTCCTGGATCTCCCGCAGGTTTTTGATACCTCTCGAGGAGTTGATGAACATGTTCTCCTCGTAGACCTCGAGGACATTGTCCGCCTCGTCCTTGTCGAGGCCGGCCTCGACCATCGCATCGCGGATTTCTGTGTCGTCGTCGGCCTGCATCTTGACCTCCTCGTAGTCCTCCTTCAGGAACTTGCGGAGGTCCTCATCGATTGGCTCCATCGATATCTCGAGCTTGTTGTGCCGGTTGGGGGATTTGCCCTCCACGTGCGGCGAATCGGAGGATATTCCCTCGCGGAAAACGACGATAGGTTCGGATACCTCTATGTCTATGCCTTTCTCCTCAAGGTGTCGCTCGATCTTTGCCTCGATGTGGAGTTCTCCGAGCCCGCTGACGAGTGTTTCACCGGTTTCCTCGTCGATGTCCACCTGGATGGTGTTGTCCTCTTTTGCCCGCTTTCGCAGGGTCTCGATAAGTTTCGGCAGGTCGGAGGTCCTCTTCGGTTCGATGGATTTTGTCACCACGGGTTCAAACACGTGTTCGATCTGTTCGAAGGGCTGGATCTCTTCCTCGCCCTCGAGTATGAACGTTTCCCCGGTTGAGAAGTCTGGCCCGGTTATCGCCGCGATGTTGCCCGCCGGGACCTCGTCTACTGTAAGTTTTCTCGGTCCGGAGTAGATTCCTACCTGTTGAGCCCGCTCGGTTTTCTGGGAGCCGAGCCCGTAGAGTTCGTCTCCTTCGTGGACCGTGCCTGAGAACAGTCTCGCGGTTATGATGGTTCCGGCGTGTTCGTCGTCCTCGACGTTGGTGACAACGCCCACGAGAGGTCCGTCTGCGTCCTGTTCCTGCATGCTCTGTCCTATATCGGAGTCCGCGTCGCCAGGCCAGACGTGTTCGATACGGTTTCTTGCGGCCTCTCTCGGGTTTATCAGGTGCTGGACCACCATGTCGAGGACTACCTCCTCGATGGGGGCCTCTTCCCTTAGACTTTCGTGGTCGTCGTCGTTCACGTTGTCGATTATGTCTCCGAAGGTGATGCCGGTCTCCTGCATGTAGGGAACGGAGATAGCCCAGTTCTTCAGCGCGCTTCCAAAGGCGACTGTCCCGTCGTTGACGGACATCTCCCATTCCTCCGCTGTTTCGTCATCCGCGTACTTTCTCAGCGCGGTGTTGACCTCTCTGATTATCTTGGTGAACCGTTCCTGCATTTCTTCAGGGGTTAACTGCATCTCCTCGATGAGGCGGTCCACCTTGTTGATGAACAGTACAGGTTTGACGCCCTCGTTCAGGGCCTGCTTCATAACGGTCTCGGTCTGTGGCATCACTCCGTCGACCGCGTCAACGAGCACAACTACGCCGTCTACGGCCCTCATCGCTCTTGTGACGTCTCCACCGAAGTCGACGTGCCCCGGTGTGTCGATCAGGTTGATGAGGTAGTCGTCATCGTCGAACTCGTGCACCATCGATATGTTCGCGGAGTAGATGGTGATCCCTCTCTCCGCTTCCTGCTCGTCGAAGTCCATGAAACGCTGGTCTCCGGCGAGCTTCTCCGATATCATGCCTGCGCGTGCTAGAAGGTTGTCCGTAAGTGTTGTCTTTCCGTGGTCGATATGTGCCGCTATAGCTATGTTTCTGATATGTTCTGGATCGTTAATTACCTGTTTAATAGCTTCAAGTTCTTTATCTGACATTATCTTTCCGCCTCGATATAACCATCAAAGAAGTTACAAGATTTAAAAGGGCATCGAGTTCTGTAGGGTCAGCCGTGTTTGATAAGTTTCATCAGGGGTCAGAAGCTGTAAATACACGCGGCGATGATTGTTTCCCTATGGAGACGTGGCGTTACCTCGAGGAAAATGGCGCTGTCCTGGCGGTTACGTTGCTGGCCGCTGCACTCAGGTTTTTCCGGCTCGGCCACAGTCCGTTCTGGCAGGACGAGGCGCTTTACGTCATGGCTTCTGCCAGTATCTCCGGTATCGCTCCGTCTCTCGGAAATATGTACGTACTGGGTCATCCTCCCCTGTTCTTCCATCTGCTGGAGGCGGTACATCTTCTGGGCAGCTCTGAGTTTCTGATGCGGCTGCCTGTGGCGGTGTTCGGCGTACTGACCGTCCCGGCTGTTTTCCTTGTCGGGGAGAGGCTGTACGATAAACGTACCGGTTTACTGGCCGCGGTTTTCCTGGCTCTGTCGTCCAGCCACCTTTTCTATTCCCGGGTGGTGCACCCGGCAGCGGCCGCTGTGTTCTTCTCGGTTCTCTCGGTTTTCCTTCTGCTGGAGTACCTCGAGCATGAGACCCTTGGGCGGCTTGCCGCGGCTTTAACGGCGGGGGGACTGGCGTTATCCATGCATTTCGTGGCTTACTTCCTCCTGCTTCTGTGGCCTTACCTGCTTTACCGGGAGGAACTGGACGTACTGGAGTCGACGGGTTACGGGCTGACAGGGATATACGCTGTTTCGTTGCTCGTGGTTCACATCAACGCGGTAAAGGTACTTGATTTTTCGGAGGGCAGGGTCTCCGAGCGTTTCTTCCGTTCTGTTTCCTACGGCTCCCTGAGAGAGATCCTTGCCGGGGCCCTGTCACTTGCGGCTTCTATGCTGGCAGTTCTCGCCGGCGTGGACTGGCTGAACGTTTTCCAGGGAGTTCTTCGCAATATCAACACTTACTGGGGTCAGGCATACCTTTTCCTTCCACTGGTGCTGGCAGCTCTCCCGGCGATCTCCCGGGAAGAGGAGGACCTGGTGCTGTATGCCTGGGCTGGCTCCGCGATAACGGTTATCGCTGTTCTTTCAGGTTTCATGCGGTACTACGGCTACGGCCCGGTAAGGCTCTATCCGTTTCTTTTGCCGGCGGTTCTGCTGCTGGCGGCACGCGGACTGATGATCCTGGACTCGACGGTCCTGAGGCGGCTGCTGCTGGCGGCGATGTTAATGGTCTCCGTGGTGCACCTGCCGCAGGTCTACGGTATGGATGACCGGGTTAGTTTCAGCGGTGCTTGGTATACGGTCGATGACTCCGGGACTCGCTGGATGTTCGGAGCCGGGGCTGTGTCCTCGCCCGGGATGTCGTCCCTGGCCTTCGAGGCGAGAAGTTACCCCGGGCCGAGAGATCTGACGGTCCTCTCTGGATCGAACAGGACGCTCCATCTGAATGAGTCCTGGCAACGCTACCGGCTGGAAGACCTGGAGGATGGAGAGGTGCTGCTGGAACCTTCCGGGGGATGCGTGATCCCTGCGAGGACAGGAAACTCAACCGATAAGAGATGCCTGTCCGTCGGGATCCGGGATGTCCGGGTGACGCCGGGTACAGGGCTCTGTGATCTACTTCCATGCCTGGAGAGGAACCCGCTGGGAGTCTCACTGGAGAAGGACTGGAGGGCAGGAGTCCGGGAGGCCGCGGAGAGTGCGGCCAGAAGCGAGGAGTTCTACGTATCCTATCCCGCGGTCTTCCTGTATTACTCGAGTATCGATCCGTCGCGGGTGAAGAGCCTCCGGTGGAATATAGGTCATTACCACACCAATCTTTCCGGTGTACTTGGAGAAGAAGGTCTGTGGATTGTTACGGATGAGCCCCGTTTCCGGGAACAGCTATATGCCAGAGAGCGGAGCTATGTCCATGAGAACTGTGGTTTCCGGGAGGTAGAAGGTGTGTGGCTGTTCCACTGTCCTGCGGAGAAGAGTAAATAGAAAAAGGCAGGGCCTAACGCGCGCCCTCGGCCTCTCTTTCTCTCCGTTCCTTCTCTCTTACTGCTCTTATATCGCTGTTGCCGTTCGCCGCCTGCATAAGTTCGTTGGCGATGACCTCTGCTGCGGAGTCGGAGGATGCAAGCAGTTTTTCGTAGGCGCCCTGCGCCAGAAGCCTCAGAGCCAGGTCGGTCCTCCTCTGTGGTGAGACGAGGACTGCTTTCCTTGCCCTGACGCCTCCTCTCTGGTATGTTACCACTTCCTCGATCGGGGAGGAGTTCTCTATCGCGTCGACCAGGATCTGGACCGGGTTTTCGCCGGTCTCATCTTCGATTATCTCGAACGCGTCCTCCAGTATGGTCCAGAGCTTCTCCGAGTCGCCGGTGTTCTGCCCGGAGGTTATCTTGTGTTTTTTTCCACGGTGTCCTGCGACGTAGAGGTGGTTGAGTAGCCTCTCCACTACCGGCACATCGGCTTTGTAAAACTGTTTGTCGCTGTGTCGCCCCTTGGATCTCGGAGCCAGGATGTTCTCCAGGTTGAGGTAGCGGACGAGTCCCTCGTCGTCTACCTCTGCCTCGGAGGCGTCCCATCTGTTGAAAGTCTTCAGTTCGTCCTCCAGGTCGAGTTTCGCTGCTTCAGTCATCTTACCGCCTCGCGGTTGGATGATCCGAAGACTCTATGAGTCTTCTTGGTATTGGAAAACCCGTAGTTTTCGTACGCCAGAAAATCTTTGATTTTCGCTGTCATTTTATCACCGGGTTGGTTTCTGTTTGTTGCCTGCGACGAGTTCTTCCAGCGAGACCCCGTTGACCTTGATAACCTTGTATCGGACTGTCGGGATGTCTCCCTTCGGGCCGGAGTCTGCGCCTCCGATCCCCTCGATCATCACCTCGTCGTGTTCGTCGATGTGGTCTATCGCCCCGTCGCCGGGTACGAAAGCTGTAAGCTGTTTGCCGTTTTTGAGGAGCTGTACGCGCACACATTTGCGGAGGGCGGAGTTCGGCTGTTTTGCCTCGATTATACGTTTTTCGAGTACGATTCCCCGTCCCTGTGGTGATCCCTCCAGGGGGTCTGCTTTCTCACGGAGATTCAGCATCCTCCGCTTGTAATCCTTGTCGCTCCAGCGGTACTGCTGTCTTTTCTTCCGCATTTTACGTGCGCTGTAGAGTCCCATTTGTAACACAGAAATCGATGTTAAACTTTTTATACTGGGTGGTGGGGTCAGGTAGTGTTCCCCGGCCTGTTTTCTGGGTTTTCCCGGGCTAGTGGTGAAGTTCGTAGTAGATTACTGCGGCGGCCATCTCCAGGAGAGCCACCAGCAGGGCGAGGTCTGGGGTGAGTGACTGCAGCAGCAGGATGGAGGAGGCTATGATCAGTGCGGCAACCACTGTGAGTTGCGGGCTATCCGTGTTCTCGTTCACCACCTTCACCTGCTGTTCCTTCTGGTCTGCGAGCTGGTTGAGTTTGCTGGGCAGTTCCTCTATCAGGTCGGCGTTTTCCATCATGTCGACCGCGAAGTCCTCGAACATGTTTTCGGGGCTGTACTCCTCTATCAGAATCCTTTTCACCGTCGGCTTGAGTTCATCGGTGATCTGGAAGTCGGGGTAGAGCCGGAGACCGATACCCTCCATCGTTACGAGGCTTTTCCCCATTATCACGAAGGAGGTGGGCATGTAGACACCTTTCTCTGTCGCGGTTACCGTGATGTCGAGTAGCTGTCGGGTTATGCTGTGCTCCTCTAAAGTGGTGTTGCGTATCAGCAGTATCTTCTCCTCTATCTCCTCTTTGAGTCCGTCCAGGTCGGCATCTTCCTGGACCGTGCCGATGTGTTTTACATCCTCCAGGGCGGAATCCGCGTCCTCCTGTATCGCATGTATAAGCAGGAGACCGAGGTATTTCCGCTTGTTCTTTGTCAGTTTTCCCACCATCCCGAAGTCCAGGTGTACAAGGTTCCCCTCCTCATCCACGAGGAAGTTGGAGGGATGGGGGTCGGCGTGGAAGAAGCCGTCCCTGACTATCTGCTTGAGGCCTGCCCGGATCGCGGTCCTGGCGAGTTCGTGCTTGTCGATGTCCATTTCCTTGAGGGCCTCCTGGTCGTTGCTCTTTACCCCCTCGACGTACTCCATGGTCAGGACTTTTCTGGTGGTGAGGTCCATGTGGATCTCGGGGATCTTTATCTTTTCCTCGTCCTCCAGGTTCTCGCGGAGTACGTCGGCGTTTCGCCCCTCTCGTTCGAGGTTCATCTCTTCCTGTGTCCAGGAGCCGAACTTTTCGACTACTTTCTCTATCCTCACATCTTTCAGTTTCTCCACGTGTTTCTCTCCCCTGCGGGCAAGGAAGCGAAGGATATCCAGGTCTTTCTCTATCTGTTCCTTTATGCCCGGTCTCCGTACTTTTATCGCGACCCTGTCGCCGTTTTCAAGCCTCCCCTCGTGGACCTGGGCTATGGATGCCGCGGCCACAGGTTCGTCCTTTATCTCCGCGAATCTCTCCAGACCGATCTCTTCGTCGATTATCTGTTTTGCCCTGTCCGGCGGGAACGCCGGTACCTCGTCCTCCAGTTTCTCCAGTTCCTCGGTGTATTCCTCCGGCAGGAGGTCTGGGCGCTGTGCCAGTATCTGGCCGAACTTGATGAAGGTGGGGCCCAGCTCTTCGAACACTTCCCTGACTCTCTCCGGGGCAGGCCTGTCCTTCGAGACCCTGAACTTTTTCAGGCCGGGGAGCCGGTGCGAGAGGTTGAGTCTGTGGGCGATTATCCCCATCTCTGCCTCCGCGAGCGTCCTCATTATCTCGTCGAAGCGTTTCACGTCCCCGATCTCCTTTTCTATGACGCCCATGTAGTGAACTTGTCTGCGTATGTAGAAAAAAGAATGTGTTATCAGATCAAAATTCGCAGCACAACGAGCAACAGGAAGAAGGGTATCACCAGGTACATGATGTACTTGAAGTATCCGCGGCCCGCGTCAGTGTCGACTGGTTCCTGTTCCTTGGGTTCGAATTCTCCCTGGGGGTCGCCTTCCGGCATTATACCGGTGTAGCCGCAGTTGTTGCAGAGCCACTTGTTCTGGTTGAACATCATCTCTCCGAGGACGTTGGTGTGGCGCGTGTCTGGCTCCACGTTCTGGGAGCCACAGTTGGGGCAGAACCTCTCCGGGGTCATGCAAGATCTTAGTCGTTGAATCTTTTGAACGCAAGTTTCTCCGATCCGAGGAAGTTCCACAGGAAGCCTCCGAAGATGGCCGCGATGTTTGCGCCAGCCTCCCAGAGCCCGAGCAGACCTATCAGGATGAAGAGCAAGGTTTCGTAGACTGCGAAACCCCCGAGGCTGACAGCGTTGAAACGGAGATACCGGTTCAGCAGACGGTCCTCTGGCCTGTCAAAGGTCACAAGCCAGTTCCAGAGAAAGTTCCACTGGACCGCCCCGGCGAACGCCAGGAAACCTCTCAGCAGGTAGTGGAGGCCCAGGGCCGAGGTTCCAAGGAATATCGCCGAGTTTATCGCCACTCCGGAGGCGCCCACGCCCGCGAACTCCAGGAACCTTACCGTGCGCCGGGTGTCGAGTTTCCTGTCCAGGCCGTGGTGTTTCATCCTGCATTCCAGGCCGTGTTCAAGGAACTTCACGTATTCGTGTATATCGAGTTTGCTCTCACCGCTCTCACGGTCGGAGAAGTGGTAACCGACCTCCGGCACGTTTTCCGGGTCGACCGTGGTGAGGACGTCGAGCAGTATCTTGTAGCCGTGAGGCGACAGCCGTTCCAGGTCCAGCGCGTCTTTTTTAACGGCGAAGAAACCGCTGACCGGGTCCGAGGATCTCCGGGCCTCCGGTATCAGTATCTTTCCGATGGTTATCGCGCCCCGGGAAACTGTTTTCCGGAACCGGGACCAGCCCTCTATGTCGCCGCCTTCCCGGTAACGGGTTCCGACCACTACGGGGGAATCATCTGAAAGTCTGTCAAGGAATTCGGGTATCTTCTCCGGGGGATGCTGTAGATCCGCGTCCATCACCATGACGGTGTCGCCTTCGGCCTCCTCGAAACCGCGTACCACACTTTTCGACAGGCCCGGCTCCTCAGTTCTCTGTACTACACGGATATTTCTCTCGGTGCGGGAGGCGAGGTCTCTGGCGAGTTCCGCGGTCCCGTCCGGGCTGTCATCGTCCACTATAATAAGTTCGTAGTCCTCGACAGAGGAGTGAACCCTGTCCGTCAGCTCGTCGATGTTTTCTCTCTCGTTGTACGTGGGGACGATTATGGATAGGATTGTTACACCACGGGAAGAATTTTGCCGGGGGATACTTATGGGTGTTACGCGACGGATACTTCGTCGACGTTGTGGGTACGCTTCAGGATCTCCCGGATGGAGTCGATCTTCTTGCCGTTCTTTCCAACGACTCTGCCTTTGTTCTCCCTCGGGACATCTATCTCCACGGTCTTCTCGTCGTTGTCCTTGACGTCCACTCCTCTGAGGTTGGTGGGCACAAGGTTGTTGATGAACTTGCCGAGGTTGTCGCTGTACTCGTAGATCTTCACGTCTTTTCCGAGACGGTCCTGTACCTTGTTGACGACTTTGCCGCCTTTACCTATAGCCATACCTGCCTTGCCTTCGGGGACGATGAAGTAGGCTTCGTCTTCCTTGATAATCGCGTCCCGTACCTCTACATCTGTTATCGATTCGAACAGATTGATTGCACGAATCATATCCGTGTCATAAGTTGCTGTAGCCATGATATCATTCCTTAGAACGTTGCTCTGTGTTTATGGTATAGACCTAGGCTTTATAAAGGAACTGGTGTATCACTCTTCATCCCCGTACTTCGGGCTCAGCTCCACCTGTCCTGTACCGACCGGTACCGGCTGGCCCACGATGATGTTCTCCACGACGCCCTCCAGCGAGTCCTCCTCGCCCTGCAGCGTCCCCTCTCTCAGGTGTTTCTTTGTCTCCTCGAAGACGGATCGGGCAAGCAGAGATTCCTTGTCGCCTACAAGCCCGTACCGGGTGGTTCCCTGGAGTTCGCCCTTTCTCGTCATCATGTCTGCGAGCAGCATGATGTGGCGGTCGTCCACACCGATCCCCTGTGCGGAGAGTGTCTCGTTTGTCTCCTCGATTATCCGGCGCCTGAGGGCTTCCACGCCCAGCACCCGCAGGACCTCGAACAGGTCGTTGCTTATGGTTCTCGTGTCGTCTACCTCCTCGAGTTTCAGTGTTTTTCTCAGGGCGGTGCCGGCGGTCTGGAGTCTCCATTCGCCGTCCTGTTCGTTGATCACCACCTGTTCGATCCCTTTCAGGCCCTTGATACGGGCCTCTTCAGTATCGTTTTTGAGGTCTTTCAGGTCGCGCAGGTCGTAGTCATCCTCGGTGGATTCCAGTACCAGTGTGTCGTCGTCGAAGGTTATCTTCGCCTTCTTCACCGAATCCTTTATCCTGGAGCGTATGTCCTCGCTATCCACGTCATAATCATCCATAAGGTCCTGGTTCAGTTCGTATTCGACCTTCAGCTCCATGATGTCGATGGTGTCCTGTGTTATCAGATCTTCGAAGACCACTTCCCGGAGTTTCCGCGCAACCTTCTTCGCGTCCTCCTTCGAGTTGTAATCCTCCTCCAGGTAGACATCCATCGCAGGAGTCTTTGGTTCTCTTCTCGCGTCAACGATCTCTATCAGTCGTGGAAGTCCCGCGGTCAGTGACACCTGGGCGCCTCCTGCCTGGTGGTATGTTTCCATAGTTAACTGTGTCGCGGGCTCTGAGAGGGACTGTGCAGCCACTATCCCGATGGATTCACCGGGTTCGTACTGCATCTCCCTGTAGCGTTCCTTCAGTTTTTCTCTTTCGTTCGTTGTGAGATCCATCCCGTCGTACTTGGGAGGGAGTTCGTCTGATCTTTCCTTCCAGTTGATGCTCATCGTTAAATCACCTCTCGATCTCCGTGGAAACGAGACCTCTATCAGATTTCTGTGGGTCTACCCCGTCTTCGCCGGCGCGGAACTGGACTATGTCGCCTTCCGCGTTCCTCACCGTCTGGTCGTATTCGACCTTCAGGTCCTGTAGCGCGTTCGAGACCCTGCGGTACATGTAACCCGAGGTCTTCGTTCTCAGCGACTTGTCCATCAGTGCTTTACGCTGGGACATCTGGTGGAAGAACATCTCTATGGAGTCGAGTCCTCCCAGGATGCTTGAGGAGACGAATCCTTTCGCCCTCGGGGAGAGCTCGCCCTCCTTGAAGTGGGAGAGTGTCCTTCCCTTGTATCCCCGGTTTATCCGCTGGTCACGTACCGAGTTCTGTCCGAGGAGCCCCGCCATGGTTGTAACGTTCTGGAGTGAACCTCTGGCGCCCGAGTCGGCCATTATGTATGCGGAGGAGTCGTCCTCCACGTTCTCTGCGACCAGGTCTCCTATCTCCGTGAACACTTCGTTGAGTTCCTTTGTGACCTTTATTTCCCGGGTCTCCTCCAGTGTCTTTCCTGTGAGAGGCTCCATATCGCCCTGCTCGTATCTCTGGAGGATGCCCTCGGTCTCCTCGATGGTCTCCTCCACGAGTTCCTCGATTCTCTGGCCGGCCTCGTCCGGTACCTCCAGGTCCTCGAGTCCTATGGAGAAACCTCTCTGGGTGAGGAAGATTGCGCCCACCCTGGAGACCCTGTTCAGGAATTCTGTGACCTTTTCGCTTCCGTATTCGATGTTTAACTGCTGTATTATCTCTCCGCCGTAGTCTCCGAGCGCGTCTTCATCAAGCACGCCTGACTTGAGTTCGCCGTCCTCGATGACCACTTCGTTCTCCTCGCCCTCGTTTATGGTGAGAGAGATGTCGTCGGGGATGAACAGCGATACAAGTTCTCTCCCGGTGATCTCTTCCTTGTCCGGAAGTTCTTTCTCCTGTTCGCCTGCCTCGACGAGGATGTTGAACGCTTTTTCGCGGGAGAGGGTCTGGTCCTCTCTGGTCAGGAGGTACAGCCCGGAGATGTAGTCCTGGAGCATGCCGATTATTGGCCCTCCCATCTTCGGGGATTTGACGTGTTCCTGAACCTTCATCAGCTCTTCTGCCTCCGCCCGTGCTTCTTCCGTCTGCGGTACGTGGAGGTTCATCTCGTCCCCGTCGAAGTCCGCGTTGTACGGCGCGCAAACGTTCAGGTTGAGTCGGAAGGTCCTGTGAGGTAGCACCTTTACCTCGTGGGCCATTATGGACATACGGTGGAGCGACGGCTGTCGGTTGAACAGTACGGTGTCTCCGTCTTTCAGATGTCTCTCTATCTTCCAGCCCTCTCCAGGCTCCATCGCTTCCAGGAGGTCATCCTTGTTTTCCTCGGTGACTCTCCTGCGGGAGCCGTCAGGCTGGTAGAGGTAGTTGGCGCCGGGGTGTGTATCCGGCCCGTTTTCAAGCCATCTTTTGGCCTGTTCCCAGTTCCTCTCCGTAACTTTCTCGGGTATAGTAAGTTTTTTCGCCACGAGGAACGGTACTCCGACCTCGTTGATTCCGATGTTAGGGTCTGGCGAGATGACTGTTCTCGCGGAGAAGTTCACGCGTTTACCTATCAGGTTCTGCCTGAACCGACCCTGTTTGCCCTGGACACGTTCCATTATGGACTTGAGTGAGCGTCCGGAGCGGTGTCTTGCCGGCGGTACAGAGGACATGTCGTTGTAGAACGCTGTCGCGACGTGGTACTGCAGCAGCTCCCAGAGGTCATCGATGATGAAGTCGGGAGCCTCGATCTCTATGTTGTTCTGCAGTCTCTTGTTGATACGGATTACGTCGACCAGTTTGTGGGTCAGGTCGTCCTCCGAGCGTTCACCTGTCTCCAGGGTGATGGAGGGCCTCATCGTTACCGGAGGTACAGGGATGTGTGTGAGTATCAGGTCCTCAGGTCGTCCTCCCTCCATTCCCAGCTCGGCTGCAACATCGTCAGGGATCTCCTTCAGTCTTTCACGGATCTCGTCCGGTTTTATCTCCTCGCCGTCCTCGTAGTAGGAGTATGGTTTATCCAGCTTGACTTCCTCTGTCTCGTGCCCACATTCCGGACACTCGCTTTCCAGGTTGGACTTTCTCAGGGGCTTGTCGTCGTTCTTGACGAGCGGTGCCTGGCATTCCTTGCATGAGAAACGCAGAAGGTCGCGTACCTTCTTCGCGTAGAGTACGTGAACTACCGGCCTGGAGAGGGTGATTATCCCGAAGTGGCCCTTGCATTCTCTTATCCTTCCGCCGCAGGTCTGACAGGTCATCCCCGGGTCGATGACACCCAGCGCAGGGTCCATAACTCCGCCTTCAACCGGGTAGCCGTCGGCGTCGTAGACCTCCGCCTTGTCGATTTCCTTTACTGCGATCTTCTGCAGTTTTTCTGCGCTCATAACTCCGAAGTCCAGACTCTCGATTTGCTTCATTGTTATCACTCCTCCTCCAGGTTGATCTCGGTGTCCATCATCATGGATTTCAGCTCGTTCATAAGCAACAGGAACGCGTGCGGGATTTCGGTCTCCCCGAGTTCTGTGGAGTCACAGTTCGGGCAGTATGTCCTGTTCTCTTCCCTGTCGTGGATCCCTATCTCTCCACAGTTCTCGCAGACCTGTATCTCGGTGGAGTCGGCGCCGAACCGCTCCTTCAGGAGCAGCGAGGCTCCGTGTCCTACGAAGACGTCTTTTTCCATCTCTCCAAGTCTCAGTCCGCCTTCCTGGCTTCTTCCTTCCGTAGGCTGCTTTGTTAACAGGGTGACAGGTCCTCTTGCTCTCGCGTGGACCTTGTCGC
The DNA here is from genome assembly GCA_042217695.1 of Candidatus Nanohaloarchaea archaeon. Lineage (GTDB taxonomy): Archaea > Nanohalarchaeota > Nanosalinia > Nanosalinales > Nanosalinaceae > JBDGSE01. The sequence goes on from JBDGSE010000038.1 coordinate 19,035, forward strand.
CCACCATGTGGCTGAGCTTGAGGTAGTATCCAGGTCCGATGAGGATCTCTGCATCCATCTCCTCGCCGGTGAGGCCGTTGTACATGGTCTCTTTACCGGAACGGTTGAATCCCAGTTCTTCGAGCTGGTCTCTGAGCTCATCCTTGTCCTCTCCGTGGTAGGCGGTGCCGTCAACGGGTTCTCCCCGGAGGGCGCCGACTTTTCCGGCGAGAAGCTCTATGACCTGTGACACTGTCATCCTCGAGGGGATTGCGTGGGTTGATAGTATGATGTCAGGAGTCACTCCCTGTTTCGTGAAGGGCATGTTCTCCTCGGGCACTATCATCCCGATGACTCCCTTCTGGCCGTGCCGGGTCGCGAACTTGTCTCCCAGCTCAGGTATCCTGTATTCACGCATCTTTACCTTTACCAGTTTGTCGCCGTCCCCTGTCTCGGAGACCATGACATTGTCGACCTTTCCCTGTTCACCGTGTCTCACGGTCAGGGAGGTCTCTCTGCGGTCGGCGAGACCCATCTGAACCTCTTCGCCTCCACCGCTTCCCAGGAATTTTGGCGGCGATGTCTTTCCAACGAGAACGTCATCGGACTGTACCGGTGTCTCCGGGTTCACGATCCCGTCCTCGTCCAGATGGCTGTATACTTCCTCTCTCCGGTATCCGCGGACGTCTTTGTCCGGTATACCGATCTGGTCCTGCTGTCCGCCCCAGTATCTCTGGGCCTCTGTCTGGTAGGTCCTGTAGTATGTTGAACGGGCAAGCCCTCTCTCGATCGAGGCCTTGTTCATTATGACGGCGTCCTCGATGTTGTAGCCGTCGAAGGATGCGATGGCGACCGTCATGTTCTGTCCTATAGGGTGGTCGCCTACCAGCGTGTCGTAGGTATTGGTTTCGACTATAGGCTGCTGTGCGTAGGTGAGGATGTTGCCCTGGGTATCGAACCTCTGGTGGAACTCTCTGGATGGCATCCCGAGGCCCTGGCCTGACATCTTTGCACCGAAGTTGACACGGTCACCACGGTTGTGTTCCGGGTACACTACGAGTGAAGCGGACACCCCGTTGATTATCTCGGGGTCGATCTCCATGTGGGTGTGTTCCTCGGTGACCTCTTCGTCCGAGAGCGCGACGTATGCGTTCTCCTCTTCTTCGGCGTCGAGGTACTCGATGACACCCTCCTCTTCCAGGTCTTCCAGTGTTGTTTCGCCCTCTTCCAGCTCTTCTCTCTGTTCCTCGGTGAGACGGGGTTCGCCGTCCTCGACTATCACGACAGGCCTTAAAACCCTGCCCGAGTCGGTATTTATCCTGATCTCGTCCCTGTCCTTCGCGTAGTAGACGGAGACCTCCTTGTCGATGTTGCCTTCTCTTCGCTGTTCGACGAGTTCCTCCCTTACTTCTGCGGGAGATTCAGCTTCCCCTATGATCTGTCCGTCCAGAAATACTTCTGTCATTTTTTATCTCACCGCTTTTTCGATTTCTGTGGTTGTGTAGGGCGTTTTTGCGTTCATAGTATCGTGTCTCATTTCAGTTCGATCTCCGCCTCGTTCAGTCGTGATTTGAGAGAGCTCTTCTCCATGTCGTTCATCCCGGTTGATACGTTGGCGCTCATCGCCAGGTGCGTCCTGAGACCGATGTTCATGCCTTCGGGAGTCTTTATCGGGCAGACGCGCCCCCAGTGCGTCGGATGCAGGTCACGGGCCTCGAAGTGCTGTCTGTCCGAAGAAAGAGGGGAGACGATGTTTCTCAGGTGGCTCAGGGTCTTGATACGGTTGTTCCTCTCCAGCTGCTGGCAGATGCCTGTCCTTCCTCCGACCCAGTTGCCGGTGGCCATCGCACCCATTATCTGTTTGGTCAGGGTGTCCGCGACCACTGTCGACTGCAGGGAGGGCAGGCGTCCCCTCTTCGCGGATTTCTGGAAGTTGTACTTCATGCGGGCGACCAGGCCCCACTTGCCGAGGAACACGGAGCGGAACTGCATCTCAAGCAGTTCGCCCGCCAGGTTCAGTCTCTTGTTGGAGTAGTGGTCGATGTCGTCCTCCTTGATGTCGCCTTTTCCGAGGGCGATAGTGTTCCGTATCATGTTCGCCAGGAACTCTGCCTTCTCATCCCGGACGTCGGGTTCCTGTCCCAGATGGGGGAGAAGGTACTCGTCCAGTATGGAGGTAACGCGCTCCTCGACGTTGTTGGTTATGCCTGCGCGGTTGGCTATGTACTCGAACGCCTCTTCCTGGTTCGCCGCGTCCACCTCGTAAAGGTTGAGGTAGACATCGGAGGCGTAATCCTTTCCTATGGCTTCAACTATCTCTTTATCTGTTTCGTATCCCAGTGCACGGATAAGCGCGACCGCGGGAGTCTTCTTCACGTTCGCGAACGAGATCTTGACGATGTCCTTGT
>JBDGSE010000039.1:0-2154 GCA_042217695.1 Candidatus Nanohaloarchaea archaeon
AACTCGTCAAAGATGCCGGAAGAATTGTCAAGAGTAACTGTTACCTTGGCGAAGTCCGCCTCTGAACGGTTCTCACCGCCGTTGAAGATCAACTGGGTCAGCTTCTCAGCTCTGAGACTGGAAGAACGCTTACCGAACACGAAGCTTAGGGCGTCGACCACGTTGCTGTTGTGGACGAAGGTATTTTCCGCTATGTAGTTGTGGCCTACACCAACGTTGAGGTCGTAAACCCAGTCGCGTTCCGTTTCCACATGTTCTATGGAGGTTATTTCGTCCCAGTAAATGTCGGAGTTGGCGAGTTTCTCTATCTGTCCTGTTTCTCCGCCTTCTTCTCGGATTTTTTCTGCTACGTCTTTTAACCCTTCTCTGCTGGCGGCACATCTGCCTTTGCAGTATGCTTCAAGTTTCGGTATTTCTTTCCTGTTTTCTCGGCTCGAAACCTGTATCTCTGTTTCATCAACGGCATTTTTGACTAGCTGGCCTGCTTCGACAGTGTCGTGATTGGTGTCGGGTCTTTTCTCCACTAGTTTATCTATCCTCTCCTGTTTCATCTGGTGAGGTATCTGGAGGTTATCCCTTAGCTTCTGGATGTTTTCAACTCCGCTCACACTTACCTTGTGGTACTTCCCTGTGTAGTCTCCGCTGCTCTTTGTGATCTCAGAAACGTTGGAGTTCACTCCTATTCTGAGCATGAGAGACTGTATTCCTTCAGCAAGCTCCCTGCTTTTAGAAGTCAGAGTTACTGACGAATCTGAGACATAGCCGTCGCCCGCATAAAGCCCTTCCAGAAGCGCCGATACCTCTTTCTTCTCGGCTCTGTTTAGATAGATATCCGATATTTTTTTCCCTGCGGCTCCGTCCATTCCGAATTTTCTGAGAAGAGTGTTCAATGCCTGGCTGTAGATCAGTACATCCCAGCAGCCTTCCTTGTACTCTTCTCTATTGGTTTCAACATCGAAAACTTCGGAAGCCAATTGTTCGAAGTTGGAGACTATCTCCTTCTTCTCGTTGATGAATCTAACCTGGTCAGAAGAGTTCGGTACACTTCCCTCTGCAAGCATGTATCCCAGGAAGCGGGAGAACTCTGGACTGTTCTCAGAAGGAAGTTTAATGGTTTTGCTGTGGTTCTTGGACTTTAGCTCTTCTATTTCCCGGACTATTTCCTTATCTGACTTCCCGGAGTACCTCAGTATCTTGATCAGTGATGCGGCGTTGCAGGCCTGCTCATCTCTGATGCCTCTCAGAGTATTGTAGGAAACTCCTATGTCCTCCGCAAGCTCTCGCCAGGTCTTGTCCTCTTTAATCTCGTAGATCAGATCTTCAAACCTTTCCCTGTAAGGGACGTAGAGTTTGTCTTTCTTCTCGATTTTATCCAGTAGAGTATCGAATACTTTGTCTGAACTAGTCTCTATTTTCCGCGGAACAGCGATTCTTGTGCCTTCATCTAGGTTCTCGGTGTCTATGGCCTCGACCTCACCCTCATCATTCAGATGGAAGAGAGGATGGTCTTCTGTAGCAGTTATCTCTCTCCCGGACCGTGTTTTGATATTCACAAGTTTTTCGGGAGCTTCACGCTTAACGTAGGCTAGGATATTTCTTTCCTCCATCTGCAACGTTCTGGGATTGAGAGAAAGCACTGATTCTTCGCCTTCATGAGATATAAACCCGTCATCGATCTCACGGCGGTCGTCCTCTAGAGAACTCTCTACAAGTTCATCAATACGTTTCTCGGTGCCATCAGCAAGGACAACTTTTGAATCGCCAGTAACACATTTACCGCTGCCGTTCTCTCCTACTATAGCGGTTAAGCCTTCGTAGAAAGGTACTGAGGTCTTTCTCTGAAATGACTTGAATCCCTTACATGATACTTTGTTGATCTTGGTGTCGCCGCCGTACTCCACTTCCTCTTCCTGTGTTTCGGCCTCGGCCTCTGCGTCTTCCTGCTCCAGCTGTTGCTCACTCATCCGTACTTAGAAAATTGCCTATTTGAGATTAAAAAACAAAGGTGTCTGGGCTTTAGTTCTCCAGGCAACGATATTCAAATCCTTCAAACTCCTCCAGTTTCTGGAAGTCTGTATCGTACGTCAGTATTTTGTGGGATTTGGTCGCTGCTATCGATGCTATCATGACATCGATTATCCCTATCATGTCTCC
>JBDGSE010000004.1:0-5875 GCA_042217695.1 Candidatus Nanohaloarchaea archaeon
TGAACAAAACAAGGATTAGCCCCCACAGGATTCGAACCTGCGTCTTCGCGCCCAGAACGCGAAAGGATTGACCTCTACCCCAGGGGGCTGTACGTCCGCTGGCGGTTCCTCGAAAACCCTGTCAGGATTTTCTGCAAAGTCTTCTTCTGGAGAGGGCTGTACGCCAGGGAGCTCTGGACTGTATAACTGGTTCCGAGAGAAATTTTATTAACCTGAGTTCTCCCGGATCTTCTCGACGGCCTCCATCGATATCGCGTGTGCGACCGCGTCCGCCTCTTTCTCCGGGTTTTTGACCCCGAGTTCTCCGAAGAACTGTTCCAGGACGGAGTACTTCTCCTCGAGTTCCGAGGCCTTTTCCCGGCCGACAGGGCTCAAGGTGAATCCCTTGTACGGTACCCTGCATACGAGACCATCGGACTCCAGTTTCTGTATGGCCTCCGAGACCGATGCGTTGGAAACCTCCAGGTAGTCCGCGAGTTCGGAGGTGGTGGTGTTCGAGTCTCCTCCGTCGGTAAGTTCGTAGATCGCCCGGAGGTAGTTCTGTTTGGAGTTCATACCTGTTTTTGCGGCCTCAACTGATTTATTGGAACCGGTCTATAGCGGCGTAGAGCACCACTATGGTTATCGTGGAGAGGAATACCGCGGGGGCAAATATCTGGAGTACCTCGGTCCCGAAGACCCCCATGTCGATCCCTATCAGCAGGACCACGAGCGATTCGATGTCCAGGCTGACCAGGGATGCGGCTATCGTGAACGGATTCGAGTTACCCCGGATCCTCGGAAGCAAGTAGCCCAGCGCGAGTTTGGAAACTGTTGAAAGACTGAACAGGAACGCCGCTGCCTGGAGGTTGACTATCATGGCGTGTACGTGGAGCCCCAGTCCGAACCAGGCGAAGAATATCGGGATGAAAAGTCCGAGCCCTATCGCGCTTATCTTCTCCTGGAAGGCCCTTGACTCCGAGAACTCGGATCGCGAAACTATTATACCGGCGAAGAATGCTCCGAGGACCGTGGAAAGACCTATGACCTCGGTGGCGTAGCTCAGGCCGAGCAGCAGGGAGAACGTCAACGCGAACTGGGCCTCCGCCTCCTCGAACATGATTATGTAGTCGTCCAGTTTGTGTATGAACTCGTGGAGCAGGTAGAAAACAGCCACGAAACCCAGTATCCCGGCAAGCCTGACAACCATGGTCTGGAATGGGGCTGCTATGAGCACCAGGGCGGTCAGGGCCAGGAGACCCGCGGTAACGTTTATGACCGAGGCCTTGATGGCGTATTTCCCTGTGGAGTCACGGAGCATGTCCCTTGAAAGCATTATCTTGGAGGGTACACCTATATCCACGACCGAGTAGGCCAGCGCCAGGAACACGAACTGTTTCATCCCCGAGTAGGGCAGGAAGTTCTCCCCGAAGAGCATCAGTGCGCCGAGTATGAACGCGAACGAGAACGCAAGTATCCCAAGGCCGAGCTCCAGCCCCTTCCTGTGCCGAAAGATGTCCGCCACGTTTTCCTCACGGAGACCGGCCTGGAAAAGCACCAGGGTCGCACCTATCGTGGCGAACGACTGGACAGCCTCCGGCTGTATCATGTTGAGGAACGAAGGGCCCAGCAACAGGCCTGTAAGTATGTAACCTATTATAGACTCTACACCGAACCTTTCCAGTATCTCTCCAACTATGAAAGCGGTGAAAAGCAGCAGACCGGTCTCGAAAAGCGTCTGTGATGCAAGTCCTGCCGCCATCTTATCAGATCTCCTCTATAAGTGTTTTCTCGTGCACAACTCCTTTTATCTCTCCATCCTCTTCGACAGGCACGGATCTTATATCCTCCTCGTACATCACGAACGCTATCTCGCCCAGTTCTTCGTCTGGTGGCACGTTTACCTCGTGCTCGTTCATGACGTGTTCTGCCTTCTCCGGCACGAAGCTTTCGTCGAACGACAGCCCGAGTACCCCGACGACGGATTCCTCGTCCAGTCTCTCCTCCGGTATCAGCGCCTTGAGTAAAGTGTTTTCGTGTATCTCTCCCACTACTTCGCCGTCTCGCCGGACTATCAGCGTGTTCTCCGTGCCGCGGAACTCCTCCGTCACCTCCATGATAGAGGTCTCGCTGTCGATGAAATCCGGTTCGTCCATCAGCTCCTCCGCCGTCTTCACCATGTCCAGAAATACGTTGCGCCGGTTTATAATATTACTACCCGGGAAAATACCTCCCGAAAGGCGTTCAGTTCGAATGCCTTCAGCCTGATCGACCTTGGTAAAGGTCGCCGGGACCGGGGCGAATGGCAATCGATCCATTCGCTCAGATCTAAGCTAGGAAAAAATTTCTGAGAGGCATTCGAATTGAATGCCTCCTGATGATGAACCTTCCGCAACAGAGTTGCTGGCTGCAGAAGATTCCTGACAGAAATCTTCGAATTCAGAAGGTTCGCCGGGACTGGGATTTGAACCCGAAGCTCGCCTTCGAAAATCCATCCAGGATTTTCTTATAGAAGATTCGTGGAGAATCTTCGTCCGGGAGCTTCTACTATCAAATCCAGTAAACGGCGCGGAGCGCCGGGACTGGGATTTGAACCCAGGAGGGCCGTTATGGCCCACCACCTTTCCAGGGTGGCACGATCGGCCAGACTCTGTCATCCCGGCACTGTAAATGTATGTTTTAACTCGGGGCTAAGAATCTTATAAGCTATTCCTGTTCGGTTATCTGCTGCGTGTCGAGGTCCACGTGGAAGTACCGGATCTTCTTTTCAAGTTCTTCTGCCAGCTGTTTTTCCTCGTGGACGCCGTCGGTCACGTTCAAACCGTTCACGGAGTGTTCCCCGAGTTCTTCTCCGGAGCCGAATATCCAGACCTCGTCCGCGGTCTCCAGGTACTCGGTGTTGGCCTCCCGGATCCTGTCGCGTTCGACGGTGTCAAGCATCCAGAACGGTATGCCGTAAGGTGTCAGCGGGGCGTAACCGTTTTTCAGGGCGTGCTGTGCTATGTGGTCCTTCGCGAAGTGAAGGTATTTCGGTATCGCGAGGAACGCCTTTTTCACGTCTTCCACCTTCTCGGGTATTTCTCCGGGTCCATGTGGACGGATTCGAGTTCTGCCGCGGTGCCTTCCTGGTCGAACATCTTTTCCGAGCTCATCTCTGCCTCGGCTACCGCAACCAGTTCGCCTTTCAGCGTCATTATCGCGACTGTTTCCCCTTCTTTTATGCCGCCCTGGAGTTTCGAGATGCCGCTGGCCCCAAGGTTTGCTCCGTTCGCGACCGCGTTGACCGCGGAGTCCTTTACAACTATCTTCCGGAGGTGCGTGATACCGTGCTCGATGGGGTGCAGCACGTTTCGGATCGGTTCTTCATCGCCTTCAAGGTAGTAATGGTAGGCGTCCACTATCTCCTGGAGGGTTGCCGCGTCTTCCTCGTCGATCGGGCCCTGTCGAGTCCGGCGGAGTTCGTTCATCTCCGCCTCTGTCCCAAGTTCTTCACCCAGCTGTTCCACGAGGACTCTGACGTAGAAACCGGATTCGCATGTTATCCTTGCCAGAACACGGTCTTCCTCTTTCTCGAGGACTTCCGCGGAGTAGAGTTCTCTCTGGCGTTCCTCTCTCTTCACCGCGGATTTCTCCGGCGGCACCTGTGTGTTGACCCCGATGAAGTCTTCCAGGACCTGTTCTATCCCTTCGGTGTCTCCCATCTCGGCCTCGAAGATGTACTCTTTCTCCACGCCGGAGACCACCCTGTTTATACGGGTTCCGGAGTCGACTCCTACCGGGAGGACTCCTGTGGCGTTCGGGTCGAGGGTTCCGAAGTGGCCTGCTTTCTTCCTGTTCAGCTCCTCCTTTATCCAGTGGGATATCTGGTTGCTGGTCGGTCCGAACGGTTTGTCGACCACGAAGAACCCTTTCTCCAGCAATTCATCTATAGAACGTTTCTCGGGCAGGGTTCCGTGCTCTCCGGGTTCGGATTCCTCTCTGGTAAACCAGCGGGCGTCTTCCATAGGTTGTCTTTACGCGGCAACTTTTTTAACCAGATTCAGGCTATTCCCGCTGCCTTTCTCAGGACGTAGCCGACCGGCATGACTATCAGAATGTAGAACGCCAGCCAGTTCAACGTGTTCCCGACCAAGGGCAGCGAGAACGGCATCTTCACGAAGGCTGCGTTCAGTTTTAACGCGGGCGCCTCGTTCTTCACAGCGAAATCGGATACCTCCCATGAGACTCCGTAGGCCTTCAGCATCCCGCCCACGGGCACGGACTGGTTCCTGTATTTCACGGTGTACTCCGTATCGTTCACCACCTTTATCGGGTGCTGGTGGCCGTTCCATTCGAACTGGCCTGTGTAGGTGTTCGGCGCGGTCTGGTTCATATCTATCGTGGGGGCGTAGGTGGCGCCGAGCCACGGGAATATCAGGAGGACGAAGGCCATGGTCGCCAGCATGGGTTTCATATTGAGTTTCATGAACTGGCTGTTGAGCCTGAGAGCCTCCTGCATGTGGTCTCCGACCTCGTCGTCGTCTGCTTCCTGCATCTTTTCCTGGTGCTTGTTAAGTTTCTCCTTGATCTCGTCGGCCCTTTCCAGGTCCATAAGCACCCAGTATATCGCGGTGTAGAGCACTGCAAGTACCAGCGAGAAGAACGCCAGTGAGGTGTAGGGGCCCAGCGAGAGTATCGGCTGGAATATGGTGTTGTAGAAGCCGAAGAGTTCAGCCATTATCCCTGTTGCTGCCATGTAACTTATTCCCCGAGAAACCCTTTTAAATCAGACGCCGGGTTCAGGCGAGGAAGTCTTTCAGCGCTGGATGGAGCTCCTCCATGTGTTTCTGGGCGAGCTCCTCGTACATCTGGTAGAGGATCATCACGGTGAGCAGTATCCCTGTTCCGCCGCCGGTAGCCTGGCTCATGTTCGCGAGCGCAGCGAGGAGACCGACCGAGAAACCTGAGAGCACTGTCAGGCCTGGGATATACCTGTTGAGCACTTTCTTGATGACGCGCTTGTCCTTCCTGAATCCCGGTACTTTCATGCCGGTGTTCTGGATCTGTTCGGCGACCGAGTCCGCGTCCTGTCCCGATGTACGGACCCAGAATATGGAGAACATTACGGAGCCGAACGCGTAGACCGATATGTAGAACAGTACATGGAATATATCCATCGCGCTGAGCACGCTTAGACCGGAGGTTATCAGTCCGGTCACGACCTGTGTGGGTGCTGTCATCCAGTAAACGAATCCCGAGGTGGCCGAGCCCTGTGAGAAACAGCCGAGTATCGAGCAGCCGTTCTGTCCGGATACAACGGTACCCATTATGCGTATGTTGGTTACGAACGCCGCGATGAGGATGACCGGCATGTTGGAGGTGTAAAGGAATTTGAGCGGCCATTTCTGTCCGAACCCTCTGACGTTTCCGAAGGTCAGCGGTATCTCGACCCTCATCGACTGCATGTAGACCACTGCGAGGAAGACCACTACAGTCGCGATGACCGGCATTATGGCTGCGAACTCCATGGTGGTCGCGAAACGGAATATGCTTCCGACCGGGTTACCTCCGACAGCCCAGTAAAGTTCGCCTGTCGAGGTCAGAGGTGATATAGCGGTTATGAATATAGCCTTTGACACGCCCGCGGCGATGAACAGTCCTGTACCCGAGCCGAACCCCCATTTCTGGATCAGGTCGTCCATCATGATTATCATCCATGCCCCGAGCATTATCTGGCCGGAGAGGAGAAATATCAGACCCCATTCGCCCGCCACGTTCCCGAAGGTCCCGGATAGAACGTATCCGAACGATTCAACCACGGTCAAGGTGTATGCAAGCAGTTTCTGGGCGGACTGGAACTTTTGCTGTCCCTCCTGCGTGTTGGTATCCCACGGCAGGAGTTCGGAACCCACCATCA
>JBDGSE010000040.1:0-15708 GCA_042217695.1 Candidatus Nanohaloarchaea archaeon
CCTCTTCTATACCGCGGGACATCAGGTAGTGTATCTCGTCGTCTCCAATCTTTCCGACGGTGGCCTCGTGCGCGACATCTACATCGTCCTCTTTAAGCTCGATGTATGGTTCCGTGTCGGAAGTCGCCTCCTCGTCGAACATCAGTGCGTCGCACTCTATCGAGGTCTTGGAGCCCGAGGCACCTTCTGCTACTCTTACAAGACCTCTGTAGTTCGTTCTCCCGCTTTCCTGGGAGATGGACTTGGATTCGATGGTCGAGGAGGTGTTCGGCGCGTTGTGGACGACCTTTGCTCCCGTGTCGATGTTCTGGTCCTCGCCGGCGAACGCGATGGATATGTGGTTCGCCCGTGCGCCCTCGCCGTTGAGGTGCGAGGAGGGGTACAGCATCGTTACTTTCGAGCCCATGGAGCCGGAGACCCATTCCATGGTGCCGTTTTTCTCGACCTTTGCTCTCTTGGTATTGAGGTTGTACGTGTTCTTGCTCCAGTTCTGGACCGTTGAGTACTGTACATGGGCGTTCTCTCCGACGAATACTTCCACAACTCCGGAGTGCAGGTTGTGCTGGCCGTATGTCGGCGCGGAGCATCCCTCTATGTAGTGGACCTTCGAGTTCTCCTCCGCGATTATCAGTGTGTGCTCGAACTGGCCCATGCCCCGGGAGTTCATCCGGAAGTAGGCCTGGACCGGTATCTCTACTTCGACGCCTTCGGGGACGTAGACGAACGAGCCGCCGCTCCAGACCGCGCCGTGCAGGGCCGAGAACTTGTTGTCCTGCGGTGGGACTCCCCGGGTCATGAAGTATTCCTTAACGAGTTCCGGGTGTTCCTTGACGGCCCGGTCCATGTCCATGAATATTACTCCTTTCTCCTCCCATTCCTCCTTCATGTTCTGGTAGACGACCTGTGACTCGTACTGTGCGCCTACACCTGAGAGAGCCTCTTTCTCGGCTTCGGGTATCCCGAGCCTGTCGAAGGTATCCCTTATGTCCTCCGGGACATCGTCCCAGTCGTTTGACTGCTCGGCGTCGGGTTTCAGGTAAGGTGTTATGGAATCGAAGTCCAGCTCTGAGAGGTCGGGCCCCCAGTCGGGCGTCGGCTTCTTTTTGAAGTGCCGGAAAGCTTTGAGCCGTTTCTTTTTCATCCACTCCGGTTCGTCCTTCTCCTCGGAGATCTGTTCTATCACTTCTCTGGAAAGGCCGCGGTCAGCGCGGAAAACGGCGCGTTCCTCGTTCCGGTGGTCGAACTTTTCCTGACTCTTCTCTATCTTTTCCTCTGACATAATAGTTTTAGGCGAGCCTAAAACTTTAAACCGTGTCTGTTACTGGACCATCGGATCGTCTCCAGGATCGAGTTCCGCTTCCACGGGCTCCAGTCCCGAGGTGTAGCTCTCGATAAAATCTGCGGTCGCATCGAATTCCTGGCCGTTCTCCACCAGGTAGGTGAGCGCAACGTGTGAGGGCAGCTTTACCGCGTTTTCCTCTCCAAGGTAGAACGCGGGCTTCTGCCCGTTTAATGCGCCGGTCAAAGGCAGTTCCTGGTCCTCTATCATCACGGATGCTATCCTCGGCGCATCCATGAAGTCGTCGTGTCCGCTCTCGGACTGGTTGATGACGTAGGATGGTGGAGGTCCTGCGAGATAGTCTCCGTTTTCTAGCGCCTGGTAGAGGCTGTCCATTGCCTTCTCCCTCAGTGCGCGGCCTCTTCCCGAATTGGGTATGGTGACATCTTCGAACTCCAGAGTGGCCACTGTACGGCCCTTGACGTTCTCGTAACCCGTGTCTGTGAGTTTCCTCGAGGTATCGCCCGTTATCTCGGACGTCTCCGGTTCGACGTCCCTGAGACTGAGGTCCATCCACTGCTGTATCTCTTCCGGGTCGTAGCTGTCCCTGTAGGCATGAGAGTCGCCTTTCCACAGGGTAGTTCCTTCGCCGGTCATGCTGAAGAATATGCCTGTAGCAGGGGATGTAGGCCCGCTGGCGTCGTTAACCTCTATCAGGTTCTGGAAACGCTGTCTATCGGTGTCGCCCTTGTCTTTTGCCAGGAAGTAGGTGGTGACGTCGGCCTCCGGCACCAGCTCTGAGAGTGCATCGCTGTACGGTGTGGAATTGGCGGGAAACTCCTGGGCCAGCGTGAGGTCTCTGTAGAGCTGTCTCCCCTCTTTTGTGGCGGGAAAACTGAAAGGTATCTTTTCCTCCTCTTCCAGCATGATTTTGATGTCATTACCCGTTACATACTTTGCCTCGACCATCGGGTTGTTATGGGTCAGAAATAAATTTAACTGTGGGTTTTCATCCCTGGTTCTTCAGCTCCGAGGAGGAGTAATCCTGTTCTGAACCGATCCGTTCCACCCTCACTTCATGGCCGGTGGCCGACTCCGCCATCTCTTTTACCTCTCCCGGGGAATGTCCCTGGTCGTATCCAAGGGTTATAACGTCCGGGTTTACGTCCTCCACGGTCGAGTATATGTCGCCCTCGGAGCCGAGTAACGCCTGGTCAACCATTTCAAGGGAGGCGACCAGTTCCCGGCGTTCGCTCTCGTCGAAGTAGAGTTCCCGGTCAAGCCGGGAGTCGCGGGCTATCACCACGATAAGTTTGTCCCCGAGTTTCCTGGATTCACGAAGGTAGTAAAGGTGTCCCGGGTGCAGCACGTCGAATACACCCTGTGCCATAACGGTTTCCATTATGGTTGGGTATTGGGCCTCCAGCTTCAAAAGCAACCTGTATAAGTTTTTGTCATCTAACAGTTAACTATGAGTCCCGGCGGGTACCGCAAGGAAATCGAGGAAGGTTCGAACCCATCCGCGCTGAGGCGTTTCGGGGATGTACTGGAGGAGGCTGCAGAGAGATATGCCAGAGAATATCCCGGAGAGGTGGAAGTGTCCTTCCAGGGGCCTCTTGTCCATGTCTTCCCCGGTCCAGCCGCCGGCACCGATGTCTCCAACTATTCCAGTTACCGTATTGAGAGCGAACACGGATGGGAGATGGATGTGAGGGTCGAGCTTGTGGACCATCCCTACCATGTGGACGAGCTGATGCAGGACGGGAAGCTCGACCTGGATGCCTACATCGACGCTTTCAGGAGTTTCGACCCCGAGGAGACCAGGACGCGGGAGGCCAGGTTCTCGCTGGAGACCGATGGCCACGGATTCGACGAGGAGGAGCTGGACCGCTGGTTCGCCTTTAACCAGCGGCTTGAGGACATCCTGGAGCCTGAAGACTCCACTACCAGGAACAGTGTGGACTATATCTACATGTTCGACCTGATGGATACCAGGGATTGACCGGTTCGGAATGGGTCGATTCCAGGAATGTTGCCGAACAATTAATAATCGGTTATCAATTTACTCATTACATGGCGACCGCCTCGTTCTGGACTGAGATTATACTGGTGTTCAGTGCCATCCTGAACGCCGTGGTTATATATCCTGTATACAGGAAGCTTGTGGCTCGCGAGCAGACAAACATGGCCAGCTTCCATCTGAATCCGGAGGCCGTGTTCCTGGACTTCAAGATATTTTTCCTCGCCGTTCTGATGTTTATGGTTTCCACGTCCATGCTTTTCTACGGGGCGTTCCTGGGCAACGCAGGTCTTGTACTGGCAGGTAATGTGCTTTCGCTTGTATCGAGTTTCATACCGCTCGCGGTCTTCATAAGGTGGTGGAGGAGGTTCAGATGACGGCTCTTGCTACTCCGGATAACCTGCTTAGAGTGGTCGTCGAACTGGAGCTTCTGGTCGCCATCTACTACAACTACGCGATTCTCAGGAACATGAACAGAGACCTCGAGTACTCGGCGACCCGGATATTTCTCAGTCCCAAGTCGGTAAAAGGTATCAAGGTAGTTCTGCTGACTCTCCTGGCTTACTCGGTGCTGAATACGGTGGTAGTGTTCCAGTTACAGGGAGAGATGAGAGACTTCGTCCTCAAGCTGATAATACTCGGGCTGTTCGGAGGTCTGACGTACTTTTTCCGGCAGATAGCCTCTGTTACTGCGAAAAGAGCAGGATAGAACGGTCTGGCTGTTCGTTCCGTGGAGAACTCTCCTAGCTGCTGAAGAAATCTCCGATCTCTTTCCAGGGCGCCCGGGTCTGTTCCAGGGTGATTCCTGGAGGGAAGACCTTCCTGTAGTTGCTCCAGTCGTATCTCTCGTCCATGTAGACCACCACTCCCTCATCGTCTCTTGAGCGTATAACACGGCCTGCGGCCTGTATAGCCCGGTTCATCGCAGGGTAGCTGTAGCCGTAGTCCCAGCCCTTGTTGAACTTGTAGTCGTAGAAGTTGATGAGGCCCTTTGTCTCCAGGTCCGGTCTCTGTAACGGCAGCCCGACTATGAAGGCAGCCTTCAGTATGTCGCCGGGGTAGTCCACTCCCTCTCCGAAGCTTCCCGCGATAACCCCCAGTAGAACTGCGCCCTTGTCTTTTTTCGAGGCGAACTTGTTCAGGAGCGCTCTCTTCTCCTCCTTGTTCATGTCGCGCTCCTCCACCAGTACATCCCTGTCGGTCCGGTCCTCAAGCATGTCGGCGATACGGTGCATCATCTTGTAGCTTGGGAAGAAGACGCCCGCGTTGCCGGGAACTGCCTCGAAGGATTTCGCAAGGTACCAGGCATACTTCTGGTACATGGAGTCGTCTCGCTCCGAGTACTTCGTGGTCAGTGTATCCACCATCAGGTTCAGCTGGTTCTCATCTGGGAAGGGAGAGCTGTAAGCCAGTTTCCTGGTGTTGTCGGGCTTCAGTCCGAGTAAATCGACGTACATCTTTTGAGGGGTGAGCGTTCCTGACATCATTACACTGGCGTGGGCCTCTGTCAGCGGTTCCCTTGTGGAGATCTGGGGGTCGAGACAGGAGTACTTTATCTGTATGTACCGGTTGCCGCTGGAGGAGCGCGTCCGTTTTATAACCCGGAAAAACCCGTTGTCGCGGCCGTTCCACTCGTCCAGGAACTCTGCGATACCTCCGCAGTAGGATTTCTCCTGTTCGTCTCTTACCTCCGAGGCGATGGTTTCAAGGTCGACTATGAACTCCTCGTACTCCTTGAAATTGCTGACGGCCTGTTTCAGCTCTTTTTTCTCGAGTTTTACCTCGTGGTCGCCACTCTCGAACTTGTCCGCGGCCAGGGAACGCACTGCATCTCTCAGCTGTTCCAGGTTTTCCTCGGCGTCGTAGAAACCGAATTTTTCGGCCTCGGTTATCGCCCGGTCTATCTGTGGCAGGGACAGGGAGTATGAGAACAGAGAGCGGGTCCGCGAGGGAAGGTTGTGGGCCTCGTCGACTACCAGTATGGTGTCCTCGATCTGGACTCCTGCTTTCTCGAATATGTTTTCGCGGACGCCCGGGTGGAAGATGTGGAAGTAATCCGCTATTATGAGGTCGGCCCGTTGTGAGAGCTCCATCATCATGTAGTAGGGGCAGAACTGGGGGGTCGCGGCCTTGAAATCCTCGGAATGCATCGGCTTGCCCTCCAGCTGGTCGAGACGGTCTTTCGCCTCATCCTTCAGTTTATGTTCATCCATGTCGTACATGGCCGTGTAGAAGTCACACCGTTCTTCGTCTCGCAGGGTCTGGCAGTAATCCTTGAAGTCGCCAGAGGTCATGTCCTCGACGCCGTCTATGTTGCAGAGCCATTTCTTCCCTATCAGGTCCACGACTGTCAACTCCTCGCCGTGGCGTTCCTGCATCTGCTGGACGGTCTCCACCGCTATCTCGTGTTGTGAGTGACGGGGCGTCAGAAAGAAGACCTTCTTGTTGTTCTCCCTGGCGTACTCCAGCGCAGGAGTGAGTGTGGCGGCGGTCTTTCCCAGCCCGGTCGGTGCATGTGCGACCACGCTCTCCCCGTTTTTTATCGCTTTCCGGACCTCCTGCATCATGTCGTCCTGTTTGTCGCGAACCTCGCTGAACGGGAAGAGATCCATATCATTACCGGGGCAACGAACCGTTTTAAGACATGCCCCTCGATAGAGGAGTTTTTAAAGTCTGGAGGCTAAAACCTCTCTATGGGCTGGTATGCGCTTGAGATAATAGAAGATGCGCTTGAAGACACCCGTGAGCTCCTGTTTCCGTTCAACTGGAAGATCTGGGGCAAGGTAGCGGTAATAGCGTTTTTTGCCGGGGGATTTGGTGCTCCTGGACTGCCGTCCTCGTTCCCCTCAGACTCCCGGGGTCAGGACAGCTTTAACTACGATACTGCCGGCACAAGTTACACGGGTTCGTACCAGCATATGATGCCGGATATGCCGACGGGGGTCCCGGTGACAGGTATGGTGACCGCCGCCTCCGGTGTATCGAACGCGCTGCTTTTGCTCGCCGGCCTGGTTCTGTTCGGCTTTATCCTCTTGTTCGGGTTCCTGGGTGCGGTATTCAGTTTTGTCTACTACCAGTCCCTGCTTGACGGCGACGTCCAGATAAGGAAGAACTTCAGCCGCCACTTTGGGAAGGGTGTGAGGCTGTTTGGCTTCCGGGCAGGGTTGACCCTGTTGATGCTGGCCGTTTTCGCGGCTGTCCTCATAGGCGCGTTCTCTGCACCACTGTTCGGTGTGATGGCGCTGCTGGCTATCATCCCGCTGCTACTGGTCTTCGGGGTTTTCATGGGTCTGACCAGTCAGTTCATACCGCTGGTGATGATGGAGTCCGGTAAAGGCGTTATAGCTTCCTGGAGACAGTTCTGGCCCACTGTCAGGGAGGAGTGGAGACAGCTCGGGCTGTACATAATAGTCAGGTTCTTCCTCCAGATGGGTGCCGGTGTGGTAACGATGCTGGCCGCCCTTGCTCTCGGTGTCGTGATGCTTGTACCCTTCGGACTGCTTGCGGTACTGTTCTACACGTTTGCAGAGGCGCTGGTTGTCATACCTTTCGTCCTCGGCATTTTCACGTTCCTGGCGGCGTTCTTCTACCTGGTGAACGGCCCGGTGCAGACCTACTTCAGGTTCTACGCCATCAGGATGTACCACGCCCTTACAGCGTGATTTTTTCCCGGTATGTTTCGTGTTAGCTACTGCTCCAGAAAACGGGGGAGGGGGGTGATGCTACGGTTCAAAATCGTCGTACCGTAGCATCAGAAGGCGGACGGCTTCGTGGAAGGCATCAGTTCGGTCTTTGAACACTCCTTTCTCTACCATCTCGTCCAGTTTCTCGTTCAACCTGTCTGACAGCCTTACTGAAACAGTCGCCATCCATCTCGTAATACAAATAGAAGGTTGTTTTTAAATAACTTCTCATTTTGTAATACGATGGTATTACATTTGGGTGTAGTTGGCGAGGCTGGACTGCCGGGCCTGCAGCATCCTGACCTCCTGTCTAAGCCGGGAGTAGAGGAATTTGAACCTGTTGCCTATCATCATCTTCACGTCCCGGAAGGAGTCGACTTCCTTGCCGTCTCCGAAAGCGTTCCTGACAGTCTCCCGTATAACCCATACCCCGAGCGGAGCCCAGTACTCTGGCTTGACTTCTCTCAAAACGAGAGCCTTTGCCTGTCTTCTCCTCGATTCCAGGTGTTCCAGGATGCCCAGGCGGGTGGCGTAGTAGGCGCCGGCAGTCTCCTCGGCGTATTCGGTGCGGCCTGAGAAACCCTCGTAGTTCTCGGCGATGTACGTGTTAGCCGCGGCGTTCCATACTGAACCCGGACGCTTCATCTCGGTGAGTTCATATTCCCAGCGTCCAGGTATCAGGAAGATGTGGAACTCGTTGCCCACGTACTCGTTGTTGTAGTACTCTATCTGGCCGAGCTCCTGGTACTGTTTTACTCTCGATCTTAACTTTTTCGATACCATGTCGTCGGTCGCCGTTATACTCCAGCGAGTCGGCACCAGTTTGCGGTTCTCCTCCTGGCCCAGCATGCCCGCGGACAGGGACTGCTGTATCCTGTATACGTCGACACCTTTGCCCGAGAGTTCTCTTATGATGTTCTCTGCCCTGGCGTCCGTGTCGTAATACGCCTTCTCCACCTGCCTGTTCACGGAGGGGTTCTCCGTTAGATTGAACTGTTCCACGTCTCCCGAGGCGGAGACAGGCTTTACACGTCCGCCCGAGATGCTGGCGCCCGGTCTTTTATCAAGCGAGACCTCGATGTCCACAGGTTTCCGGGCCATCGCTATCTCCTGCGTGTTTTCGGTGAACCTGTCCGTGTTCTGTACCCGTGTAGGCTTCTTCGAGTTTACAAGGGAGGTCCTCAGGGACGCGACTTTTTCGATGTTGTAGCCCTCCTGGTACCAGTCCGCCGGGGAATCCATCAGCGAGGAATCGCCGGGATGTTGCGGCGAGAGGACGCCGGTGTTCACCTTGGGATAGTTGTGCGAGCCTATGAAAACGCTGGGAGGCGAGGCGCCCTGGAAATCTTTCCGCTGCTGTGTGACCGGCATTACCTCTTCCAGCTTCCTCTTTGCCTCCTTGGGGGATACCCCTTTCGCCAGTTTTCCGTAGCCCATATGTGATGTTTGTAGAGTGAAAGATTTGTAACCGGGGGTTCCAGGAGTGTTACTGGGTCAGGAAGTTGGGAACTATCCCAGCTTCCAGTGAGGGTTCTTCTCGTCCTTTATCTCGACGATCTCCTCGAGAACGTTTTTTTCTCCCGCGCTGAGCAGGTCCTCCAGTTCCTGCAGCTGCCGGTACTCCTTTCCTGTCAGGTCGGTGAGGAGTACGTCGCCCTCCTCTATGTTCCTGCCGACCGTGGCGTCTTTGATGGAGGCCGCTACCTCCGCACCTTTCTCCGCACTGTCGATGCTCTCGTTCTGTTCCTGCACGCTCTTAACACGTCCGATTGTTTCTCCCTCGGGGTTCATCAACATGGAACCGGGGTTTAAAACACCGTCGAGGACCTCTACTCCGACTACCGCGGGATTCGAGCTCCGGAAGACGTGTTCAGGCATCAGCCTTATCTTTGCGGGACGGGAAACGGCTTCCAGCGCCACTTTTCTCTGTTTTTCTTTCAGTTCGTTCTTCCATTCCTGGTAGCCGTCGATTATCTCGTATATCACGTCGCTTTCGAACAGTTCGATACCCTTGTCTTTTATCGCCCTCTCGCCCTGGTCGGTGGTACCCACGTTGAACGCGAAGACGGCCTGGTTCTCGGGTTCCTCGTTTTCGGTCTCTATCACGTCTCCCTTGGTGACGGGCCCGACCTCGGCCTTCTGGACAGGTATGTCCTCCTCTTTCACGGTGTTCATCAGTGCCTCCAGAGAGCCGAGGGAGTCGGCCTTCACGACTATCCCGTGTCTCCGGGTCTCGAAGCTTGCGGCCTGGAGTTCCTCCTCTATCTCCTGCCGTGCTTCCTCGAGATGCTCCTCGTCCGCCATCCTTACAGGTGCGCCTGCGATAACGCCTTCAAGGTCTTTCCCGGATATCTTTACACCGGAGGCGGGCCGGCATTCATCGACCTCCTGGTAGTGCCTGTCTGCGCGTATCTCGTGCAGGGCTCTTGGTTCGAGCAAAGCCCGTATCTCGGTGGTTTTTGCCCCTTCCGGGGTTCCGTAGACCAGTTTGTCGGTCTTCCTTATCACGCCGTCGTAGTGTATCACGTCTATCGTGGTCCCCAGGCCTTTCTCCTGTGTCACTTCGAGGACGGTGCCCTTCCCAATCCCTGTACCTGTCTCAAGCTCCTCGGAGAGGTAGCGCTGGGAGAGTCCGGTGACCACCATCAGAAGCTCTGGGACGCCTTCCCGTGTCTTCGCGGATATCGGTACTATCGCGACCTTTTTCTGGAAGTTGTCGACCCGGTCGAACCGGTCTGCTACTATATCGTACTCGTTCAGGTCACCCATCAGTTCGTATATCTCCTCGTCGAGTTTCTGCTGGACGTGGTCTGGCTGCTGTTTTATGGACTTCGAGAACAGTTCCTCGCCCGACTGCCATCCGGGTATACGGTCTATCTTGTTCAGCGCGACGATGAACGGAGTGTCCGATTCCTTCAGTATCTCTATGGCCTCCCGGGTCTGGGGCTGGACTCCTTCCTCGATATCTATCACCAGGATCGCGATATCGGCGATGGATCCGCCCCGTCTCCGCAGGGAAGAGAAGGCTGCGTGCCCAGGTGTATCTATGAAAAGCACGCCGGGTATAGTTATATCGGTCTCCAGCTGGTCCAGGAGTCCTCCACACACGTCCTCAAGCGTCTCAAGCGGGACCTCTGTGGCACCTATCATCTGTGTTATACCGCCGGCCTCCCCGCTGACGATCTTTGATTCCCTTATCTGGTCCAG
Source organism: Candidatus Nanohaloarchaea archaeon (assembly GCA_042217695.1). Taxonomy (GTDB): domain Archaea; phylum Nanohalarchaeota; class Nanosalinia; order Nanosalinales; family Nanosalinaceae; genus JBDGSE01. Next base: position 10,190 of record JBDGSE010000040.1, read on the forward strand.
GAGCGTGGTTTTCCCGCTATCGACATGTCCGAGTACGGAGAGAATAGGTTGACGGGGCATGGAGACCACTTATAGCTAGGTCTAACGCTGATTTTTATAAACACTAGAGCCGGTTACCGCTATCTCCGCTTTTTGATCTCTTTCCTGTACACCTCAAGGCTCTCCTTCGGCTCTCTTTCAAACGTCTCGAGGTCCACGTCGATAAGCCCGTAGCGGGGCCACACACCCAGGTTCCACTCCCAGATGTCCAGTAGAGAAGTGTGGTAGTAAGCGTCGATCTCTACGCCGTTGTCCCGGGCAGAGTCAACCGCCTCCAGTATCTCGGGTATGTATTCCCGCCTTTTCTCGTCGCTGCGGTCCGGCAACCCGTTCTCCGTGACTTTCAGAGGTGTATCGTAACGGCTGTAAACGCGTTCCAGTGTCCTGCGCAGGCTTTCGCCCGAGGAGAGGTTGTCTCGCTCGCAGGAGTAGGCGTCCTCGTCGCTGGAGCCCGGCCCGATGTCCCACTTCTTGTAGTAGTCGACGCCGATGAAGTCCAGTCTGTCTTCTATACTGTCGAGGAAAAGTTCGTATTCGAGTTTTCTGCCCGCGGCGGCGATCAAACGGTTCACCGGGTTTATCCCGAGGGGGTTCCAGTCGGTCACGAACATGCTTGCGCCGACCTCTTCTGCGCTGTTCTCCTTCAGGTAGTTGTAGGCCCGGCGGTGTGCTTCCGCCATGTTCTTCGCCGCTTTCAGGGCCTTTAAAGGGCTGAAAACGTTTCCCGGGGGGAAGTAGTTGTACCTCTCTGTTCGAAAGTAGGCGTGCCAGAGCCAGGTCGTGGCCTCGTTTATCGTGACCCAGCGTTTTACCCTGTGGCCGAACTCTTCCTCGAGTTTCTTCACGAAACGCATGAAGTCCTCGACCGCCTCTTCCTGGTGCCAGAAACCCTTGTCGGCGAACCATTCCGGCTGTGTGAAGTGCCAGACTGTTAGAAGCGGTTCAAGACCGTTCTCCTCCATCGCATCGAGAACCCGGTGGTAGTGTTCTATCTCCTCCTGGTCGAAGACGCCTTCCTCAGGTTCTATACGGCTCCAGGAGAAAGAGAGCCTTACCGCTTCGAGGCCGTGTTCTGCGGCTAACTCGAAGTCCCTGGGGAAAAAGTTGTAGTGGTCAACGGCTCTACCGGATTCGTACGTTTCCGGTGATTCCAGCCGTTCCCGTAGTTCGTTCCAGGCGTCGAGTTCTCCGATGTAGGATTCGGCGTTCTCCGCCAGCCATTCAGAAACCTGTTCCTCGTGGCGGGTCCAGTCGTTTTCCAGTCCGCCTTCAACGTGGTGGGCCGCGATGAAAGCGCCGAATCTCATGCTCTGTTACTTCTCGGGGTAGCTGTGGCTCCGGTCGTTGGCGTAGTTCTTCTCGCACTTGCCGGAGCAGAAGAAAAGCCTTTCGCCAGTGTTCAGCACTCGCATCTTGCCCTCGGTCTTCGGCACTTCGTCGCCGCAGTAGTCGCATTCAACCATCTACGGCATCACCTGTCCTGCTGAGGTCTTCCTCGAGAAGATCCGTGAAGTTTTCATTTTCGATCAACCTTCCATCTCGGTTTCTTTGATGTGCACGACGTCATCTTCCCGGACCGGACCCCTAACGTTTCTTACAAGGATCTTGCCTTCCTCGCTGCCCTCTATAACCCGGCAGCGGACCTTTCTTACTCCTCGATGGCCCTGGTCTCCGATGACCTCGATGATTTTAGCCATTACCATTGTTTGATGCCCCCGTCTTTACTCTTCCTCGTCTTTCTCGAGCAGTTCCTCGGCCTTCTCGGCGATTTCCTTCACGTCTTCCTCGGCGTTGCCGTAGTCCGTCACTGCTACCGCGGCGGACTGTACCTCAAGTCCGGCGGCCAGACCCAGTTCCTCCTTGTCCGGGACAAAGGTGTAGGAGATGTCTCTCTCGTCCGCGAGCGCGGGCAGATGCATCACGATCTCCTCCGGGGAAACGTTGCCGGCGATGACAACAAGCTTGGCCTCGTTTCTCTCGATGGCCTTTGTTACCTCGTTGGTTCCCACCGCGACGTTGCCGGTGTCCCTGGAGTTTTCTACTGCGTTGTAGGTTTGTTCTGCGAGCGATTCACTTGGTTCGAATTTTTGGTATGCCATTTGTTTGCACCTCTCGATTGATTCATCAAGGTGCCCGACGACTGCGTCGAGCTATTAGTGGTTACAGAAAAGAACTTTTTTATATGGGAGGTCACTGCTGTTCCGGGTCGAACTCGGCGAGCTTCTCCGATTCTATCCAGTCCAGTTCCTCCCCCAGTTCACGGATAACCATGTTGAGGTCGTGTTTCTGCCGCGAGGTCTCCGCGGGGAAATCCTCCAGTTCGGCGGTTAACCGGTCTATCAGGAATCTTACCAGTTCCTGGTCGGAGTTCGCGTCTCTGTACTCCTCCAGAACTTCTATAATCTCGTCTTTTTCCATGGTGTATTCACCGGTCCGAACTCTTTAATCCTCGTGGGAGAGAACTATGTCCTCGACTTCAGCCCTTCTGCGTCCGAAGTCCTGAAGTATCTGCTGGGCCTCCTCCGCGGTCTGACTGTCTTCCTCTGCGCCGGCCTGGAGGTGGTCCACCACGTCTTCGATCTCCTGGGTGAGGTATCTCATCTCCTCCAGACGGTCCTGAAGACCTTCGAACCGCTCTACCGTGAGGAAAACTGTCTCTCCCGACGTCTCTGTCTCGGTGTCCTCTTCTTCCTCGATGTCTGGCAGCGATTCCTGCAGGTCTTCCGCGGTTACCTCTGTACCTCCGGATCTCCGGGACTGTTCTCCAGGTACTTCAAGTTCTTCCTGTCCTGGCCCTGTACCCTGCCCGGCGGTCTCCTGTGAGCCGGGGGTCTGCTGTTCCTGCTGGAACGGGTTCTGCCCGGTTGTCTCCTGTGAGCCCGGCGCCTGTTGGCCTTCCTGTTGCGGCTGCCCGCCGATCTGGTCGAACCCTTCTTCCTGGTTGTCGGCCGGCTGGGAGAAGTCCGGTTCCTGCGGGCCCTGTTCCGGTTCAGGTTCGGGAGCCGGCTGGTCTGGCTGTCCTCCCTGTGGCTGTCCGCGGGCATCTCCACCCTCGTTTATGAGCCTCTTGATTTCCTCCATGTTCTCTCTCAGTTTATTCTTGTCGTCGTCGCCGAAGTCGAACATCCTATAGAAAGACTGTTTCCGGACCGGTTTAAATATTTGGTTTAACGGAATCTCTGTAGCGATTTCTGTTTTTTCCTGTCCACAAGATCCGATACCCTGGCCCCGACTCGCCGCAGTTCCCTGCTGTGCCCGGCGAGGAAGTCCTCCATGAGCCGGGTGGCGTTGTCCATGAGGACTGCCTCTGACTCCGAGGTGTCCACACTCCTGCTCCGGGTGAAAGTGTCCAGTTCCGAGTCTATGGCGATGAAAGTGACTGTCCGGAAGGCTTTCTCTCCGGAGATACGCTGCATGAGGTCCTCCACGGCTTTTTTCAGTTCCCTCCTGACGAATTCGGGGTCGGAGGAGTTCCGGCTCATGGTCCTTATCCGGGAGGCCTGTTTTCTCTCCGATTTCTCGAACTCCTTTGGGCCTGCGCCTATCGATTTCTGTTTCAGGTCCGCGGCCCGGTTCTTTCCAAACTTCTCGACGAGTTTCATATTGTTTGATTCCCGCAGATCCCTGCATGTCTCGATGCCGATATCCTCCAGTTTCCGGGTCGTAGCGTCCCCTATACCGGGTACCTCTGATACATCCTTCCCGGCCATGAAATCCCTGGTGTCCTCCGGCGGTATGAACGTGAATCCGTCGGGTTTGTCCTCCTCGGACGCCATCTTCGCCACGAGACGGTTCGCACCCATTCCTATGGACGCGGTTAGTCCAAGCTCTCTCACCTCGGAGCGTATCTCCTCCGCTTTTTGCGGGTTTTCCAGCCTGAAAAAGGCCTCGTCTATACTTGTCTGGTAGGTCTCGCCGGCATGTCTTTCCAGGATTTCCATTACCTGGGAGGACTTGTGCCTGTAATAGGCGTGGTCGGTCTCCAGGAATACGGTGTCTTCAGGGGCTTTGCTCCGTGCCTCTGCTACCGACATCCCTGAGCCAATACCGTGTTCACGTGCCTGGTAGTTGGAGGTGGATACCGCACCTGAATGCTCGTTCCGGGTGTAGACGCAGACCACCACCGGTCTCCCCTTCAACTCGGGGCGTCTCAGGGTCTCGGCTTTCGCGAAGAACGCGTCCAGATCGAGGTGGCCGATGTAACTCATGTGGAACTCTGGAGGGCAGGAGTTGAAAACACGAACCGGGTCTGTTCCACTAGTTCCGGAACTTTTCGGCGTGTTCAACCGAGCGCGACACAAACTTTTCGAGGCGGTCCCTGTATCCATCGTCCACTAGATCTCCGGAATCGAATTTGTCATCCACGTTCGGTGTAGGAAGGCTGGGACCGGGCCATCCTCCAAGAGTCAGTGTTATCTCGTTCAGGTGTTCCTGTGCCCGGACACCACCGAAGTCTCCTCCGGAAACAGTTACATAGCAGAAAGGTTTGTCGCTGTACTCTTTCCTGAGATGGTCCAGCGCATTCTTCAGGACGCCCGGGATGCTGTGGTTGTACTCCGGTGTCACTATCGCGAGTATGTCCGTGTCCTCGACCAGTTGACCCCATTCCTCGACCTTCTCGTCCCCTGATTCACGTCGACGGTTCTCCAGGAACGGCAGCTCCCTCTCTTTCAGGTCGTAGAAAACGGTTTCGTGGCCCTGGCGTTCCACCTCGTCTCTTAATGCCTCTGCCACTGACACGGTCTTCCGTCCTTCCCTGACGGTTCCAATGATTATGAGGAATTCCATCTGGTTACTCTTCGTCTTCTGGTTCCGCGGGGAGGAAGTCGTTCTTCTCTAGAGTCATCTCTTCGCCTCTCTCCTCCTTCAGTTCGCGGGCGATCAGGAAGTAGACCAGTCCCAGGGCGTTCTCTGCCTTGTTGTTGGCGGGAACGGCCAGATCGATGTTCTCCAGGCTGTTCTCCGAGTCCACTATCGCAACTACAGGTATCTGTGTGTCAAGTGCTTCCTGGACTGCCTGGGCATCTTCTTCGGGGTCGGAGACGAAGACCACTTCTGGCTCAACAAAGCTGTCGGACTGTGGGTTGGTCAGGGTGCCTGGCATGAAACGCCCTATAACGCTCTTTGTGCCGATTTCCTCCGAGAACTTCCTGGCAGGGTTCCTCGCCCCGTCTTTTCGCCCCACAACCAGTATCTCTTCAGGTTCGTAACGGGAGAGAAACTTTGCCGCCTTTCTTATCCGTTCGTCGGTCTGGTCGAGGTCAAGGATCGCCAGCTGGTTTTTCTTTACATGGAAAATGTACTTGTCCATCGATTTGTTCGTGGACTTGGTTCCGATGTGAACCCCGTTGCTAAGGTATTCATCGCGATCAACTAACATTTCGTCCTCGTCGCTCATACTCCGCTATTTAAAGACAAATATTAAATAGGACTCGCTGTGGTTTTTGGTGTTTGGGAGATCTGAGCGAATGGATCGATTG
>JBDGSE010000041.1:0-46128 GCA_042217695.1 Candidatus Nanohaloarchaea archaeon
TGGGCGGGGAGAACGACCCGAACACTTCACACACCACGAACCCGGTTCCACTTATCGGCGTGAACACCGAGAAAGAACTCGGAAGCGGGGAACTATGGTCGGTTGAGAATATAGTCGAAGATTTACTGGGGCTATCCTAGGGGACATTTGGCGTCTACTGTTTCCCCGGATTTATCGCAGTTAAGACCTTTATCTGCCTGGAACCTCTCCTTGATATTCTGTGCCTCGGTGGCTCCCGGGTGTGTGCAACCCCCCGCCTGTTTGTACTTGGTCTGGAGGAGTTCGCACTGGGCGCTGCTGCTCTGGTTCCCGAGGAAATCGTCGAAGGCCATTGCCTTCCCCTGGAAGATGAATAGAACGGCGAGCGCTGTAACCATCACAACGGTCGCCACCAGTATGATCTCGATGGTCTTGTCCATATTACTCCACTATGAACAACTCGTACCTTCTTCTATACCTTTCCAGCTACCGGTGTTGTCAGTGACACAGATCTCTTCATGGTAGTTGTTGCCACTGCCTGACGGGTCAGCTAGTGAGGAAATGACTGCGCTGTTCTGTCTGATGCAGTTAGCAGGCGTCTTGAAGGTGGCTCCTGCCCCCATGGTGGAGGCACGTGATTGAATTGCAGCCCGGCAGGCGTTGCTCTGGGAGCCCCCTACAAGATTGGAGAGGGAGCTCTGTGTTGAGAATACCAGTACAAGGGCTATCATCATCATTACTGCGGCCGCGATGATGAGCCAGAGTATCTGTGAAAGACCCTTCCTCCGCATATTACCTCTTTGGTGAGACCGGTATAAAAATGCTTTCCAGAGAAAAAAGAGGAGAGAAAAAGGGGCTGAGTCCCTAGTGCATGAGATCTATCTGTATCGAGGAAACGTTCAGTTCGTCTCCTTCATCTGTCTCGATCTCGTCCGTGCCAATGGTGATGTCGTCTACCTCGGCGTCCTCTACAAACCTGTCTCTGACGATTTCCGCGACGTCGACTGCGCGGGAAATGGCCTTACCTCGTGCTTTAACGTGTACTGTGTCGTTTCCTTCGCTGAACTGGGTTACTACCGCGAGAACGTAGCTCATCGCTGGTTTGGAACCGACGTATACTGTGTTGTCGTCTTCTTCTGCCACTGTCGTGTCACCTGAAAAGGTATTGTGGATTCAAAATTATAAATTCTGCCGCTGTCAGTCGTTCTTGAAGTTGTGGTAGTAGGTCTCGATGTTGAGGGCAAGATGTTTCCAGCCATCCGAGGTAGGTATCCGGTACTTCGAGTCCTTCATGGTCCAGAAGACCTCTGATTCCACAGGTGTCACCGTCACCGAGATATCGTATCTGTCGTCGGGACATACCTGGTAGTCATCGGATGGGTCGTCAGGGGTGCCGGCGTCGTTCATGTAGCAGTTACAGCAGCTGGTACAGCTGGTCGAGGAGGAACTGGTGCTCTCCGCCTCGAATTTTGTGTAATAGGTGGTTTGCTCGGTGTTCCCGTCCTCGTCTGTAACTGTGAGGGTGATCCAGTAATCCTTTATCCTGCTCTGGTTCAGTTTAAGTCCGGGGTAGCGCGGGAACTGTGACTCCACCTTGCTGTACTGGTTCTTCACGGTCTGGTTTATCTCTGCGACCGCCTTTCTCTGTAGTGTGGTGAAATCGCTGGTACCCAGCTTGTTTTCGCAGATAGATTTTGAGGACTTCGTCACAGGTTTCACATGTTTCTTCCAGCGTGGCCTGACTCCGGTTACAGCGTTTGAGTTGTTGAAGAACTGGATGGCCTCGTTTATCAGGAGGTTGTACCTGTTGTCGGAGGCGTTCAGCACCGTCCTGAACTGGCCGCTTCCCCTGTAATTGACATCTCCCGCAGCGTAACTGCATTTTACCTGGACGGATTCAGGGCCACCGTAGGGATAGAACGTTGTTACCTCGACGTTCTGTATATTGGAGTTGAACAGGCCGGATATCCAGGTTGTGAAACCTCTCTGCGGGAATGTACATGTACCGGTTGCCGCCTTCTTGTAGGTGGTGTTCAGGTACCTCTCGGTTACGTCCTCCCAGTGGAAAAGCAGGCTCGTGGCAGTTATACGGTCCTGGCTGTAGCCTCCGTAGTGGGCCGCTGCCGAGTATCCCAGTTTGTCGTACCGCCACTCAAACTTTTCTCCGCCACCCTTCCAGGCCATGTCGAAGCTGGCGTTGTGCGCCGAGTAGACGGAGCCCATCGGGATGTAGTTGTAGAAGTAGAGGTTTCCGTAGGATTTTGCCTCTGCCAGCCGGTTCAGGTCCGTGAAGGATTCTGTTAGCTGTCCGCTGAACGCCTGTGATATCGGTATGGACTGGAATGAGAGTATCCCGGCCATGAGGAACAGTATCATCATGGGCACGACTCCGGATAGGCTTCCCTTTCTCAGTGTTGACCACCCACCTTGTAGATGTTCTTTGAGGTTTCAGTCCACAGCGTTATGGTTGCACTCCGGCCTGCTGTCAACGCAAGAGGATAGCTTATCCGGGAGTACCTTGCGGACGGGGTGTAGGTGCCGACGCTGATCTTCTGGGGGCGTCTGGGGGCATCCGAGTTTATCTTCACGCGCCAGTCGACCTTGAACGGTCCCTCGATCCATGATTTGTTCATCTTGTACCCGATGTAGGATTTTATGTCGGAGCGTAGTACGGATTTGCTTATACGTTTGCCGTCCAGGTAGATGTAGTCTCCCGGGGTCGAGAAGTAGTATGATATTATCTTGTAAGCTTTCTCCTCGCTGTACTTCCCGTAGGGTACCTCGGGTGAACGCCACATGTAGTCGTTCATCATCGAGGTGATGGTGGATCTCTTTCTTACCTCTCCCAGGCGGTAACTGATGCTCTTCTCCACGCTGTTCTCGATGATGTTACCGGTGCTCATGAATACTATGAATATCACCAGTGCCAGCATGACAGACATTGCGAACAGTATGTCCTCGATGATGACACCCTGGCCTTTACGAGATCGGATAGATATACACCCTTGCCGGTAGTACAGGATTGTGTTTTGCCTTTCTTACAAGGAGGGCCTCGCTGAAAACTGTCTGACTGCGGTCGCCTTTCTCCGTTGTACAGTGGAGCTCTCTTGGATCGTTTGGCGTATGCTTCTGGACATCGTAGAGAGGTTTGATGTAGATCCCGAAGTTCTCGCCGTCAAGCCCTGCAACTTTTTCTATATAGCAGTGACCGTTTTTCTTCTTGTAGCCTATCTCCCCCGGAGAATTCTTCCTGTTGGTGAAGAACTCTACAGGTATAACTGCTCTCCTGTGGTCGTACTGGTACTCGCGGTAGGTCTTGCTCAGTTCTTCCTCGGTGGCGTCCACGGAAAGCGTGTTTTCAAGCACCACCACCGCGGGATAATCCTGGGTGTTAACCTTCTGGATCTTGAAGGCTACTGTCCGGAGCCCGGAGAAATATACTCCGAGAACCACCAGAAGGCCTATACCGAGTATTACTGCATAGACGATTTTCGAGGTGATGTTGGTGGTGTCCATCTTCAGCAGCCCCCTGTGGTTATATGCAGTACGGAATTGCCGGATTCAACCGTTTTTCTCAGGCAGAGATAGTTCTCAACCCTTCTGTAGGTCGAAGGCGCGTCCACGCTATCGTATTTTACCATGTCCGGATTTATCTTTGCGGTTTTCTCCGTTCCCCTGAACTTCACGTAGACGGTATAGTCCTCCACCTTTATCCTGTAGTTGCTCATCTCGATCTCGATGTATCCCTCGGGAACGGAGCTCAGAGCCATCGCAGCGTTTGAAACTCTCTCCGCTTCGATACCTGCGCTCTGCTCCTTGATGAATCCCGAGGTGAAACTCTGGGCTCCGTATATAACTCCCAGGAGAAGGAGAGCTGTCACCACGGATTCGGTTATGGAGAAAGGGTAACTGGCCTGTCCTCTGGACATCTAACTCGCCTCTACGATGATGACGGGCGGGTTCTGTGTGCCGTCCTTGTGCTTTATGGAGACCGACCAGCTGCCTATACCCAGCTCGTGGCTGTTGGATACCGTGTTCTTTATCTTCACGTCGCACCCCGTTATCTGGTACTCTGCGTCCCCCGCTTCAGGGAAAACAAGTTTTAGGGTCTGCTCTGTAGCGCTATGTTCCTCGATGTAGAGCCTTTCCGCCCTTCTGAGAGTGAGACTCATGGTTATCGGGACGGTGGCAGCTCCCGTGGTCCCGCCGGTAACGTCCTTGCACTTGTTGTTGATGTTCGCCGCCAGTTCCTCAAAGTTCTGTCTGTCCCGGTCCTGAGCGGTCGAGGTCCCCAGCGTGTTCAGGAACTGGTATACAGGTATCAGCCCCACCAGTACCACGAGCACACCTACAATGATGAATACTGCCGCGCTGGCGTTTAGACCCTTGCTAGATTTTGACTGGTCCATCTTTCTCCAGCTGGTCCGAGGTCTTGCAGTTCTGTGAAGGATTTTCCTTGTTCCGGAATATGCAGTTAAGCTTGTCTCCAAGATGTTCGCCGGTATTGGATATGTTTTCGCCGGCGGAGCTTGTGACGACGCTGGTAGCTCCGAAGAGAGCCACTATCACGATTATCACAAGTATTATCGCCACCAGGACCTGGATCGAGACTCTCAAGGGTTAACCTCCGAACACTGTTACGTTTATCATGGAGTTGTTTTTACCGAATGTCTGGAGGAAACTCACTTTGTCGCTGAATATCATCCCCAGGACGGCTATAACTACTACAGCCACAACAAGAGTAAGGAGCAGGCTGATGGAGATATCCATCCCTTTATGTTCCATTACACCGGTTAATTGTCGCGCCGTGTTAAAATAGCTTTCAATTGCCGGGATCCGGCAGCTGTACGTTCCCCACAAAGTTGCCCATCAGGTCGTTGAACCATCCCTGGAAGCTTGCAAAGACCAGTACGAGCACCATTATCCCAAGGACTATCACCGCCAGGGTCTTGATCGAGAGGTCGATGCCTTTCCGGTCCATAGACCAGTTTATGTTCTCTTATATAAAAACAGTAAAGCCGGTCTGCGTTCACTGGTCTAGTATTGTTACTTCCTTCACTTTCAGTCGAGGTTTCGTTTTTGTCTGCCAGGATTCGAATACCAGCCTCCTGAAATCTCGGGTGGAGGCTGTTGTATAACTGTAGATTTGAGTTCCCTCCTCTTTGATCTTCCAGCTTATTGTGGGGTCTGCTTGGTTTGCCCCGGCGGTTTTGGTGAGTATTATCGTGTACTCTTTTCCTGTCTCGTAATTTATACCGGTCTCCTCGTAGGTACCTCCCGGTTTCATGATCCAGATCTTGTCCCGCCCGTAGGCATCTGTGTTGATGTACGTTACGGTTTCCGACCTGCCGTCTCTTGCGTGGGCCTGTGCATCTATTTGAAGATGGCCTTTCTTCTGGAACTCTAAAACTATCCGTATCTTCTTGTCGCCGGGAGGTAGTCGCTGCCACACCAGGTAGTCTGAGAAGGCTGGAGAGTTCTCTGGTAGGAACGTGAACTCACTCCCTGTTACCTGGACCACGTCGTTGTTTCCTCCAGTTGCCACCTTCGTGATATCGGTCGTCACCGTGCCGAGAACGGTAGGCCACTCTGGTTGATTCGGTTGCGACATATCGACTTTGTCTCCACAGGACTTGCCGAGCTCGGTTATCTGTATGAACGGATACTTGTAGGCGAAGCCTCTGAACTTTTCGCCGGCCTCTCCCGAGTTATGGGGTTCGCCCTTGTTGACCTGGATGTATCCCTCGTCGCCCGGGCAGAGCACGATCTGCTGGCGGCTCCCTTGGTTCTGGTATGCGGCATCGATCGGTGATGTTGTGAACTGTAATTTAGTGGGGTCAGCATTCATTATCGCCTCGGTTGCAGCATAACAGTACAGTGACTCTGAGAAATCGCGGTTCGCGTCTTCGTAGAACCAGAGAGCGCGGTCATCTACATCCCCCCCCTCAAAGAAAACGTTGTAATTCTTTCCGCTGCCTACGAATCTTGCACCTGCTATAGCATCTCCTGCCAGTGCGCTCACAAACGCCAGGGTTCCAGCTGCAGCTCCACATGCTCCGCCTCCTATAACGCCTATACCGGGTATGACGACCCCTCCTACAGATGCGCAGGCTATCCCGGCCGTAGTGCCGACTGTGGTTCCGGCTGTTATGCCTGCCTTAATTGCGCTCTGTCCACAGCTTTCCAGTGTCCGGTCGTAGAAGCTGCCTTTTGCAGCCCCCCTCAGATGGTTTTCGAGCCAGAGGTCTCCTGCGGTGTTTATAACCACTGGTTTGTTGCCGGTTACCTCGAACTTGACCCGGGAGTAGATGCCTTCCATGTCCTTACCGAGTTCCTGTACTGCGCCTTTCCCTTTCCCTCGGATGACGGTGGATGAGGCGCCCACGCATTCCGGATACCTGCCGAGGTAGGTGCCGCTGAGGGCGGGGTAGCCGTCTTCGTTGTTTTCCTGTGCCACCAATCCGTTTTTACCGCAGCCGTCGTTGCTGGCCCTCTGGTAGACGTATTTCGCAGCGGCCGAAAGGGTTTTTGCGCCCTTCTCTCCTCCCTCGATGTCGATGGTGAAGTCGGTGTTGTTCTGTATACGGCCGAAACCCATGTCCATGAGGTCTCCTATGGCGCCGGTCGTGATGGCTGAAAGCGTGACGCTGGCCACAAGAAGTCCGAGGGTGAGGGCGAGTATCGTCCCGACACCTATGGCGCCTTTTTCTTCTAGCATATGGAGGTCCCTGTCATATCGGCGAGTATGCTTGCAAGACCTTTGAGGAATCCTGTGCAGCTGGCTGCTTCACCCGAGGCCTTTGCAGTGGGTATGAAGAAGCCGAGGAATACCACCGCGATCACGATGGCTATCAGTATGCTGACTATTATCCCTATAGGCATGTCGCCGAGACCTTTAGATTTTGAGCCAGTCATCGCCTTAAATCTTTATTGTAGTCTGCGCTTTAAGACCTTGTGCATCAGTTTCCAGCGATTTGAAGTGCGTTGTCTAGGGTCGAGGAGATGGTGCTCCCCATAAGTTTCATCATCAGCAGGGCCGCTATCGCTCCCACTATCACCAGTATCAGGTACCGGTTTGCGGATACGGCTGCTCTATGCGATCGCATCTACTATCCCTCCGAAAAGCATGCTTATTATCAGTAGCGTGACGGTGTAGAAGAACATCCCGGATATAAGGACTTTGCCGGTGAAGAGGTTCTTATAGGTTTTATCCTCTCCATGTGTGATCTTCATGTAGAATATGCCGAGCAGGTAGAGCAGCTGGATAAGGTATATCCCAACGACGAACTGGAGCAGTTCCGGCGGGATGACGTTTTGCAGGTTCTTTAGCAGTCCTGCGCCAGCCAGCGTGGTCTCCCCCGAGTTTGGAAGGTTGGACTGGGTCTGGTTGAACTTTTCAGAGAGGCTGAAAAGGGCAGTGGTCAGTGTCTGGGACATGCCTACTGCGACGCCAGAGATTATCGGTGCGAGCATGTAGGCCAGTAACTGTATCGTTGTTGTGGTGTCCTCCATCAGGTCGTTCAGTGTTTCCTGTGTCTGGTGGATGTTCTTCAGGTAACGGGATATGGTCATCATCGCCGTGGACGCCATCTCGGTTCCCTTCTCCGAGGATTCCATGATCGCTTTCATCACGGTCTTGATCATCTGACTGGGGAACTCTCTTAGAGCACCGTAATCCTCGTCGAATATGGCGTCCTCGAAGGTCATACCCATCTCCCGGACGTTCTCCGAGGCCTCCTTGAAGAGATCGGATATCTCCAGGTCGGAGGTCGACTCCGCGGCCTCTTCCAGGGCTAGTTCGACCGGTGTTCCGCCGGATATCTTGTTCCCGAGTTCGAACAGCGCGTTCGGGAACTGGCTCTCTATCTTCTCCAGTTTCTCCTCCGCCTGTTTTCTCTCAAGGCTCCCCAGGGCCTTTGTCACGCCTATCCCCAGGCCCAGCCCGAATGTTATGGAGAGGCTTCTCAGCAGCATGGGTAGTGGTGCGAGCGAATCCCCTGAGAGGAAGAGGCCGGGAACGTTTCTGGCCTGGAAGCTGTCAACGGGGTAGAAGTGGGGATATATCAGGTAACCTATGAAGCCGTAGAACCCTACTATGAGGAATATCATGGCGCCCAGCGGCCAGACTGGGAACCTGAACTCTCTCCCCGCCAGCGAAACAGTGTAGCGTCCTCGTTCAGGAAGGGTGTATCCTTCCACGGGTTCGGTGGCGACGGTTGGAGGCCTCGAACTCAGGGTGCGCTGCATGAACCAGTAGAGGAATCCTGGCAGCAGAACGTTGAACATTATGATCAGGTGGAGCGGTGTTATGGCTCCTCCCATGAACGCGGATATAAGAGGGAGCATTATCATCCCGAGCACAGGGAGCATCGCGCCCATCGCGTTGATTATCATGACAGGGGTCTCAAGGTTCTGGGCGTAGTGCTTCATCTTTTCCTGTGTGCCCTCCAGGATGTTGTCGATGGAGTCCTGCAGCATCTGCTCCCGCCGGTCAGCGTTCGGCTCGTTCATCGCTGCCTTCAACATGTTGAGCGACTCCAGGAAGTCATCGTTGTAGTCCTTCCATCTCTTCGTGTAGTCCTCCAGGGCGTTCTCTATCCGGTTGTAATTGCCGACTTCCAGGTCCCAGAGCACGCCTTTCAGGTCCTTTGCTATAGGTCCCTCCAGGTTCAGGGCTGCGAACCTTACTGCGCCTTCCAGGTTGGGAGAGCTCCGCATGTAGACGACCATGTAGAGCACTGCCAGTATCATCTCCCCGCTGCTCTGGATGACCTTGTTCTTGGCGGCGTACACCGGCTTCATATAGGTGTAGAACCCTGCGGTCACCGGTACGGAGAGAAGGATAAGCATCAGGGAGGCGGGGAACAGGAAATTCAGTAGAACCGCGTCTATAACAAAGAAGACGGTCCATGCAAAGAACGTGGAGATGAACATCCCGATGGAGGCGGAGAGGACCATGCCCGGGGTTATATCCCACCCCATCAGGTTTATCGCCGGGGTCAACTTTTTGTGGGTGGTTTCTCCTGCCTTAAGGTTGAGGATGTTGGCAAACGCGAAGCACAGTTCCTCATAGGTTGTAGTGTCCCGGGCATGTTCCTCCTCTTCCCTGTACTCCTTGTAGGCGCGCGAGTATTTCCTCCCTCCGGAGACGTTGTCGTAGGGAGGCATCTGGACCTCCCGGTCCAGGTTCTCCAGTATATCGTTTATCTTTTCCTTCTTCTCTTCGTCGTCCATCAGGTCACACCTGCTGGTCCAGCCATTCTTTCCACCGGGCGTAGACCCTTTCCGTGTCCTGTTCGCCGTACTCCTCCCTTACGCGTTCTGCAAGCAGGTGGTATTTCTGGTTTGCCTGGACCACGAACTCCGCCTCAAGTAGCTCGGGGTTTTCCGTCTCGTTAGCCTTCTCCACCAGCTCCTGCTTGATCTGTTTCCGGAGCTGTATGTTGTCCCAGACCGCCTCCCAGTCGTTCTTCCACTCACGGATGTTCTCCGCTATCCTGTTCAGTATCAGTGATTCGCCGTTGAGCAGTTCGTCTGTCGGGACTAGCTCGTCTTCGTTGCTGTCGTAACGCATCAGGTCTACAAAGGCGTTCTCTTCCTGTGGATCCTCGGTCCACTCCTTCCTTACCTCGGTTATGCCCGTAACCCGGCGATAGGTCTCCAGTCCGTCCGGGCTCCGTATCTTGTTGACGCTGACGATGATGTCCGTCGCCTTGAACGATGTCGGCGGGACATCCAGATCGTTCACCACCCTGTCAAACACGGAGTAGGCGTCCTCGCCGTGGATGGTTCCCCCGACGAAGTTCGCGACCGCACCTACACGCATGGCCTCGTAGAGAGCCTGGGCCTCGTCGGAACGTACCTCTCCGATGACCAGTGCAGAGTCTCCCAGTCTCAGCGAGGTCCTGATGGCTTCATCTGCAGGTATCTCGTTTTCGACGTTGGTGATAACGGACCGGGATTTCATGCGCTCCACGTTGAAACCCAGATCCTTCATCTGAGGTATCGGGAGCTCCAGTGTGTCCTCAACGGTTACTATCCGGTGGTTCTTCATTATCTCAAGCATGGCCGCGCCCAGCAGAGAGGTTTTCCCTGCTCCCCGGGTACCCGCGAACAGCACGGAGCGATTGCCGTCAACGATGAAGGACAGAAGCGCGGCTCCAAGCGGGTTTATCATGTTGTTGTCGATGAAGAGAGGCAGTGTCCAGGCCTTGGAGCGGTGCCTCCTGAAGGCGAACGCAAGTCCCTCCGGCGACAGACTCTCCTGTATCACTGCTACACGGGCGCGTCCACCAGGGACCTCTGCCTCCGTGTCGAGTACCGGGTTCGCCTCGTCGAGAGGTCTGCCGGAACGTATCCTGAAACGGGTGGCCCATGACTCGGCCTCGTCCTTTGTAGGTATCAGGTTTGTCTCGCATTCCCCGTAGTCCTGGTGTGTCACGAATATAGGGGACTGGCCTATCGGCGAGTTGATGTAGACATCTTCGATTTTTGGGTCTGCTATAAGAAGTTCAAGCACCCCGAGCCCTGAAGTGTACCGGTTCAGTATAGAGGCCAGGTTTTCCAGTTCTTCCATGGACAGGTTGAGCCCCATCTGGGAGGCTATATCTCTCAGCATGTCGCGTCCGATGTTCTCGAATACTTCGTTCATCCTTTCGGGGCGTGCGAACTCGCCCTCCTCGGGCTGGTGTTCTGCCATGAACCTTCTCGCCGCGTCGAGTAACGTGTACTTCTCCTCCGGGAGAGAGAACTCGGGAGGGTCGACATGGTAGACGGGCCTGGTCTGGTCCGGTACCTGGTAGACCGAGACCTCTATATCGTTCCTTATATCGTATCTGTCGATCTCCTCTCCCCGTTCAGGGGGCAGGGACATGTACTTGGTAAGCATGAAGTTTGGACGGACAAGAGGGTGGAAGAATTCACGGTAGATCTCTCTGTCGCCGACGTGGTGGCCTGTCAGGTATGGTTCCGCCCTTTGAATCATGTTGCACTCCTCCAGCCGTTCCTTGACAGGGTCTAGAACGTCCTGTATGAAGTATTTCAGGCACCGCTGTTCCTGGGGGTAGGCGTTCTCCCGGTCCTGTTTGAGGTGGCGTTTCTTTCTTCTCAGGCGGACGTACGCGCCGACAGGGTCTCGCCGGAGCTGGTCGAATATCATCTCCTGGACCTCCGGCAGGTGCTGCGAGTAAACGTTATCGCAGTTCTCGGTCTTTATGTTCTGCGACAGGTAGCCCTGGCTGGATATATCCTGTATGGCGTCCGCTATCTCTCTCAGAAGGCGTACCTGCTCCTCGTCGTACTCGTAGTCCCGGGACTCTGAGAGAACCACGGAAGTGGCCTCCGGGATTTCCTGCAGGATGTTGATGACACGCGACATCACTTGCGGGTAGTCCTCGATGGAGGCCCCGTAGACCGAGCCCAGGGTATTGACCTCTACTGTACCTGACTCCTCGTCGTATTCGTACTCGAAAACGTCTTGATCCGTTGCAGCCATACCCAGCATTATTATTCGGGTGGCGCTAAAATAAAAGTGGGATGGCTCAACAGGACCTGCTGAACCAGATTGTTAACCGGGTCAACGATTTCAACAGGCGTATCCGTGACCTGGAGGAGAAGGTGCGTAACCTTAACGCGCGTGTGAACACTCTTGACGATTCTCTGCTCAAGAAGACCAAGTCGCTGAGTGACGACATACAGGATCTGAACGATGACCTGAGCGAAGTGAGAGACAGGATCGCCAACATGGAGGTGGACATCAAGGAGATAAACCGGGAGAAGCGGAAGTTCGTGACTTCCCAGGAGATAGAGGAGATAGAGAACTACATGGACCTTATGAACCCGATACAGTCCTCATTCACTACGGAAAGCGAGGTTAAAAAGCTGGTCGAGGAGCATTCTTCCGGGGGAGACGGCCTGACAAAGGAGGAAGTCGAGCGTATCGTGGACAGAAAGATAAAAAAGCTGGAAGAATAACTCGTTTATAAGCTAATAAAAAGCTGGAAAACTCTTTAACAGTTAGAAGGACGAAAAACATGAAGTTCAAACTTTTTGGGCGGCTTCGGGACAACGATGAAGAGACCGGTTCCTCTGACTCCGCTGGTTTCGGCGGAGGCGGTTTCGGCGACAACGGAGGAGGTTCCGGAAACCCTGGTTCCTCTGATTCTGGTGGTTTCGGCGGAGGCGGTGGTCTGGAACGCACGGTCCAGAACATGTTCTCCCAGGGATACTCCGAGGAGGAGATAAAGGAAGAACTGCAGGGACAGTACTCCCAGACAGAGATAGAGAGGGCGATAAACAATACAGTTACCTCCTCTGCGACAGGGGAGCTCGACGACGATGACGCACCTGAACCTATGACGCCGTACCAGCAACAGAGCGACGAGGCTGTAAGCCCGATGGATGAAGGATACCAGAACGATAACTCGGACAACGGTAACGACTTCCAAAACTCCCAGCAGCAGTCCGGAGGGTTTGATTCCGGCCAGATGCAGCTACAGCAACAGCAACAACAGCAACAGCGGCCACAGCAGTCACAACCCCAGCAGCAGGCTGGAGATACTGTGGACCCTGCTGTGGAAGAGCTTATAGAGACCATAGTTGCCGAGAACTTTCAACGTGTGGAGGAGGAGTTCGAAAACGTATACCAGGAACTCGACATAATAGAGGAGAAACTTGAGGACCTGGATCGGCGTGTCCACGATCTGGAGGTCCGGGGTGATGAAGATCAGCAGGAGTTCGTGCAGAAGGTCGACGAGATAGAGGATCACATCGACTCCTACGAGTCGCGGATCGGAGGGCTGGAGAAAGCTTTCCAGCAGGTTCTTCCGTCCCTGGTCGACAACGTGAGAGACCTCACCAACCTGGTACAGGAGATAAAACAGGAGAGAGGTATAGAGACGGAGACAAATGTTTCTCAGGAGGAAATGGACTCGCTTGAAGAGGAGTGGTGACTCTCAGACTTCCTGTGTTGTCAGGTAGACGATTATCATCACGAAGATCAGTGTAAGGATCGGCATAACCACTTCATCGAACAGGTTGCCTCCACCGGTCACCGCGCCGCTGCTGCCGTACCGCACCAGAGCGCTCAGGAACGATATCACTGCGATACCTCCTCCGAATATCCATGGAAGCGACCAGGACCCTCCCATATCCTCGAGGTCCTGACCTGCCACTCCCAGCAGTATCAGGAGCGCAAGCATGCCAAAGATACCGAACGCTATGTCTGCAGCGAAGTGCGACCACATCCCTGGAGGGGCGAACCGGTTCACACCGATGATGGCAAGGAAGGCGAGCGCTATGGCTATAGCTCCGTTTACCTGTGCCTCGTCGCTGACCACGTTGTATTTGTTCAGCAACCCGTAGGTCACCGCAAGCATCAGCAGCCATGGAAGGAAAAGGTTGAACCCGGCTTCCGCCATGGTCTGCACCACTGATTGGAAAAATCCCATGTATCATCACTCCGTTCCGAACATCCCACCTTCCTGATCTGTGGAGGTCCAGTAGACCAGGGCCCCGACTATGACCAGCCAGACCAGTCCGGATTCAAAGAAGGCCTGGATCGCCTGGCCGAACGGTATCTGGTAGGGGAATATCGCCTTTAAGCCCCCGGTGAACGTGAAGACAGATAGTACGGCCAGTATCAGTATTATCCCGAGGCCTGTCTTGTGGTCGTTTATCAGTTCGGTTGCCCCGGCCATTCCGAGTATGGTCATTACACCGAGCAGCCCGATGAATCCAACGGTCAGTCTACCGAAGAACTGGACAAAGAACTTCTGGTAGAACGGTTTCTGCGCTATGAACTGTGCCGCGAAGAACGCCACGGCCAGCGCGATTATCGCAGGTGCGTTGTTCTCGTCGCCGAATAAGTCGACGTTCCGGAGGGCGAAGAGCGCCACCACGTACGTTACCACGAACGGTAACAGCAGCGTGAAGAAGTCCATCTGCTGGAGTGTCTGCAGGAACCCTCCGAAAGTCGCGACGGCCACTCAGCTATTCACCCTCTTCATGCTCGTGTTCGTCCGGGACCGAGTCCTGCGCCATGTACTGTCGCAGGTTCCTGTTGAGCAGCCATAGTTCGCGGCCTATGATCATCAGGCCCAGCATGACTATCCACTCGAATATGAGCTTGCCCCAGCTAGTCCAGCTGAGTCCGCTGCTGGTCAGGAAAGCGTTGAGGGTTACAAATATGGCGCCGAACGACAGCACGCCGATAAGGAATTCGTCCAGTATGTTTTCTACCCTGTAAAGGAATTCGTGGAATTTCTGTTCTGGCATTTTAATCACCTATGCCCATCCTCCTCCTGCCATTCCGCCGCCTTTCTGGCGGTCCTGGAACCATTTTATGATGTATCCGGCGGCCAGTCCGATCACCAGCACCTCAGGTGAAGTTGAGATCTTGGCCATCAAACCCGGCAGTGTTGTCGCGATAGGCATTTTATTTTCCCTCTAAGACCTTTTTTCTACTCGGGGTTTAAATAATTACACGGGCGCAGAGGTTTCTGTATCGTTTCCAAGGGTTTCTGGGGTTTCCGGTGTTTCAGGTTCCAGGTATCTCCCGGTCTCAAGTCGTTCTTCCAGGTGGCCCGAGTAGGTCCTTCTGTGGTACCCTGAAGGTTCCAGTTCCTTCTCCACCATGTCGGCTATCTCCGAGTCTATGTCCTGGTCCGAGGCACTCCTTATACCGTCGAGTCCCACGGTAGAGTTCACCTCCAAAACGGTTGTCTCACCGTCCGGCGTCACCGTGTAGTCTATTCCAAGTAGTCCGCCGCCGAGTGCATCCGCGGAGTCCCATAGGGTTTCGAACTCCTCCAGGTATAATTCGTCCGGGTCCCGGTAGGCTCCACCGTTGGCTATGTTCTTCGGCTCGTATTCCTCGCCCTCCCGGGTCTTCGTCTCTATTATCCTGTTCTCATGGCTTCCGGCGAAGACCACTGCGCGCCTCTCTTCTACACCGGTGTTCCAGTGGTCTATGCATTCCTCGTAGATCTTGTCGGTGTCGAACTCGAGGTCTTCCTCAGGGCGCAGTACTTCCACCTCTCTCCCGCGGGACTGGTCGTCAGGCTTCTTTATTACGGGTCCTTCCTCCAGCGCTGTCTCCACCTCTTCTTCAGTTGTGTATGTTTCCGGGGTCTGGACGCCGTGGCGTTTCAGGGCCTTCTTTGTCCTGTTTTTGTCGTTGCTGATGTCGGAGCCTTCCGGTGTGTTTATGAAGTCAAGTCCGTGCTCTGCGAGCTCTTCAAGTTCACCTGCGTGGTCCTCGAAACCTCTCTTGTTCCGGTGCAGAACAGTCTTGTCCTCGAGCAGGCTGGCGCTGACCCCATCGATGTATGCCTCGTTGTCCTGGTACTCGATGTCGTCCGAGTTGAACTGGTGTACGCTGTACCCCCGGTCCTCGAGTTCGTCGATAACAGGAGAGAGGGAGAGCTGTCTGTCGGCGGCGAGCAAAAGGTCTGAATCCATTATTTCAGGGGTTTCCCGGTCCTCGAGTCCGCCCCCTGCAACGAATTCCTCGTCTATCACGATGTCGTTGCCGCCGTCCACGAACCAGCGGTAAAGCCATCCAATAAATCCCGTCATACAAGTTGTTGTAAATAAGTAACAACTTAAGCCTTTGGGTTCTAGAGCGCCTGCTGCAGTTGACTGGCCTCTGACTCTATCTGCTGTATCATCTCTTCTATCTGGCCTATCTCGGTTTCAAGTTCCTGGGCGGTCTCATCGTTGAAGCCGGACTGTTCTATGAACTCCCGGAAACGCTCCAGTATGTTGCCCTCCTGCTGGAACTCCTGGGCGAGTTCCTCCATCTCCTGGATGTCTTCCTGGTCGTATTTCCGCTCTTTTTCCAGCTCCTCGATCTCCTCCTGGAGTTCCTGTCTTATCCTCTGCTTCTCCTCTATGGCGTTCTTCGCCTCTTCTGCCACTTTCTTGGTCCTTTCCTCGTCCTGTTCGATTTCCTGCCAGTCTTCCCGGTCGTTGTACTGTTTCGCTATCTTCTCGGCCGTCATCTCCTCGTCTTCAATTTCTTCTACCAGTGTCTGTAGCTGGTTGGCCTCTGTATCCAGTTCCTCGAGCGAGTCCCGGAGACCCCTGAAAGCGCGCTGGTAGTACTGGATGTCCTGGTGGACCTCCCGCTCGAACTTGAGCGATTCGTGGAACTCTCCCAGGTTCTCCCGTATCTCTTTGAGCTCCGGCACGAGGTCCTCGGCCAGCTCTTCTTCTAGGCGCGGATCGCCG
Source organism: Candidatus Nanohaloarchaea archaeon (assembly GCA_042217695.1). Classification (GTDB taxonomy): domain Archaea; phylum Nanohalarchaeota; class Nanosalinia; order Nanosalinales; family Nanosalinaceae; genus JBDGSE01. The sequence continues at coordinate 16,210 of JBDGSE010000041.1, forward strand.
GCCTGGTAACGGTTCTTGAGCTGGGAAAGCTCGTTTTTCAGGTCCCTGAGGTCCTGTGTGGTCTTCTGTTCGACCTCTCCAAGTTCCTCGTGTTCCTTCTTCTCCTCTCTAAGGGTCCTGTCCTCCCGGTTCTTCAGCTCGGACATGAGTTTCTCGGAGTTGCTCTCGATACTCTCTATCTTCTCCGTGATGTCCTCCAGCTCCTGTTCCTCGGCCTCTATCTCCTGCGTTATCTGGCTGGGGTCCGGGTTGTTCTCTTCTTCCGCCCCGGTCTGGTCTTCCTTCTGTTTTTCATCCTCTATCTCGTCTTCCAGTTCGTCCAGTCTTTCGGACAGGCCCTTAATGGCATTGGTGACCTCTTCGTTGCTGCCGCCCGAGCTGGAATCCGAGGAGCCAGAGATTATCCCCGGGGACCAGGAGCCTTCCTTCCCGGTTCCGAAAAGGTTCCAGATGAACAGGACGCCAAGGATTATCGTCACGAGAAAAGCGAAGGGAACCGCTAAACCACCCAGGTAGCGTGTTACGATCGCGGCCATGCTTGCGCCCACGACCTTGCCTGCCCAGTTAACCATCTCGCTCCCCTCTCCACGGAGGGGGGAGTCACTTCCCATCATGTTGCCCTCGGTCATCTGGAACACGTAATGGGAGCCAAACCTGAGAAGACCGTAGAGCCCGATGAATGGCATGAGAACCGAGGTGAAGAACTGCCCCCAGGTTTCTACAGGGGCGATAACCAGGGTGTCAAAGAAGTTGAGTATCATGGCTGTACCTGTACCCCCGGCTAGCTGGGCGGATACAGGTGCTACGAACAGCAAGATGAAGAAAGCAAGTATAGATCCTGTCCGGGGCCTCTTCATAAAACCTAATTATGTGTTCCTCTGTTTATTAAACCGAACGCCTGCGTCAGTATTTCTGGTGGTTTAGAAGAGTCTTCATCAGCTTCTCAGTGACCTCTTCCAGTTCGTCCACAAGTTTGCCGATCTCTTTCCCTGTCTCGCGCTGACTGGTCTCGTACTCAACCATCTCCCTCGTACGCCTGGAAAGCGTCTGGAAGCTGTCTATTATCCTGTTCAGGGCATCGTGTATCTCCTCTTCCTCCGAGATCGTTCCTCTGCTGAGGACAAGATCCCGGGTCACAAGCCACTTCCCGAGGTGTCTGTGGGCCCGTTCATTGATCTCCCTGAGCTCTTCGAGTCCGAAACGCTCCATCTCCGCCCTGTCGATGTCTTCCAGTCGACCCTCCAGCTCTATAAGAGTGTTCTCCTGGTTCTCTATCTCTCCGAACTTTTCCTGGAGTTTTTCCAGCTTTTTCTGGTCCATACTGGTCTTCTGCTGTAATTCTGTATCGTCGAGAGCCCTGGAAAGCTTTTTCAGAGTGTTCTCTTCCTCGAAGGCCTTCTCTACCCGGTAGGTGAATTTTTTCATGGCCTCCAGCGCGTTTTTCTGTTCTCTGACAAGTCGGGAAAGTTCCTGGCGGTGTTGCTTGAGGTCGCTGGAGGAGTCTCTCTCTATCTCATTCATCCTCTTAATCAGGGTATACACTTCTTCGACCTCTTCCTCCAGGTCTCCGGACCTGAGGGCCTGCGGGAGACCGTCGAACCTGCCGGTTCTCTGGTCCAGCTGTTCCAGCCGCCTGTTCTTCTCTGTGTGGGACTGCCAGTTTCTCCACCGGTTCTCCCGGGAACTGAACGACCGGTCCTCCAGGAACTCCAGGTAGAGCTGTGCGTAGTCCGCGGCGGCTTCCATTTCAGACGGGAAGAACTTTTGCAGGACCTGTCTGCTCTCTTTCTCAAGCTCCCGGAAACGCGCCAGAAGCTCGTACTCCTTCTTCTTGTAGCTGACGAACTCGTTTCCCTTCTCCGCGATGTCTTTTATCTGGCTGGCTTCAACCTCCTGTATCTCCTCGATAAATTCTGCCTCGCTCTCCAGTTTGTCTGCAACCGTGGAGAGCTCTTCGGCAGAGTAGTCCGCCGAGCCCGGGTCGTGCCGGGATTCACGGGTATCTATGTCCTCCTCCAGCTCCTCTACCTGCTGGTTCATCTGGTTCACTGTCTCTGTCATCTCTTCCACGCCGCCGTCGGGCACTGGGTTTCCTCCGGTGTTCGTGTTTGTCCCTCCCACGTTAACGGCGCCGTGCCGGAAAACTCCCAGCGTCTGCCAGAGGAGGAATAGGCCTCCGAGGAGTCCGATTATCAGGGCGAATGGTACTGTGAGTCCGCCGTAGGCGAATATGAAGAGTGTGGCCATCGCGGCGGCCATCAGCGAGGACGCCTTTTTACCTGTGTCCGAAAGTTCACCGGTGCTTCCGAGACCTGTGTTCTGCCCGAAATTATGCTCTGTCAACAGTAACGCTTTCCGTATCAGGAACCAGAACAGGCCGTACATCCCGATGAAGGGCAGAACTATGAATATCACAAAGTCCGCGCTGTTCTCTATTTCCGCTGCGGCCACCGGGTCCAGCATTCCAAAGACGTTACCGCTACCCCCTGTTATCTGGGCTGTTGCGGCACCGGAGAAAAGCAGGATTAAAACCGTCAGCGCAAAACCTCTCCTCTTCGACATAAAACGGTTTTTTCCCCGCTGACTTTAATATCCTGCTAGAACGCCATCAGGTAGAGCATGTAGAGGAACAGCAGTCCGAAAGCCGCCACCAAGCCAAGCCCGAGGTAGTTTATCCAGGTTATTATCATGTCCCAGAAAGGCGTGGGCACCAGCATCAGCGTAATCGCCAGCGCCATCAGTGTGGCTTCCGTGTTCACGTCCGGTCTATCGGCGAACCAGGGAGAGTCGTCATCCATAAGGATGAGCTGCAGGGTCTTGGTCAACAGGAAGTAGAGGAGCACGTAGACGAAGGCGAACGGCGCCACGAACTGTGTAAGTATCTCCCCCTGTGAATCGTACTGTATCTGGAAGGTGTTGCCGTAGTCGCCGTAGGCCCCGGCGGCAAGAGATATCAGCGCGAGAAATCCGATCAGGAGTACGAGGGCTTTATTCGAAGTCAAAGTCATCACCGCCGGAGTCAGAGTCGAAGTCCATGTCTCCGTCTCCGCCCATTCCTCCGGCGCCTTCCCCACCACCTTCTCGTACTTTCTCCACGTAGGCGGGCAGCATCTCGTCTACCAGGAAGCCTGCGATGAGGCCTGTGGCGGCCAGTAGAACTATCTTCGAGGTGAACTGGTTGAGGCCCACCATCCCGCTGAACCCGGCCGCACCGTTCTGTGCAGCGAAGAAACCTAGTATGGCTGAGACCGGGAACGCAACGTATTTCCAGGGGTCCTGCATATAGAGGTATAGCCTCTATCGACTTTTATGAATTAGGGGTTTTAGAAGGAGAAGAAGGCGGAGGGTTTTTACTCTCGGCCCCGGGCCCACTCCCTGTACTTGGTCTCTCCGTCTCTGATCTCGTTTACCAGTTCGATGATCTCCCTGAAATCTTTTACTGTCTCCTCCTCGTCCTGGACGTCCTGCTGAGTCTTCTTGTCCGCATCTCTTAACTCGCTCAGCGCCTGCTCGATCTCCTGCAGGATGTTCTCTACCTTGTCGAATTCCTGCTGGAGCTGCCGGGCGGACCCGATCTGGTTGATGTTGCTGATGATCTTCTCGACCTGCTGGTGCTGTTCGGCGGCAGGTGCGTTCGTATCCACTTTCCGGAAGTATATCAGGGCGCGGAAGACTCCCTCCTCCTGTTTAAGTTTATCGAGCGTGTCCGCCAGTTTCTGTTCGGCGTCACGTTGCTCCTGCACGATCTCCTCCTCGATTTCTTCCTCTTTTTCCAGGTGCTGGATGGTCTCCTTTATGTCGTTAACGAATCCGGATAGGTCTACGTCTTCTACCATGGTACAATTTTACCGTTTGCCTATTTTATTACCTTTGGAACATTAATTACAGGTTCTCGTACTTTTCCACGTATTCACGCAGCTTTGTCTCTCCGTTCTGTATCTCGTTTACTATCCGGGAAACCTCTTCTAGCTGTGTATCCGAGGATTTCTCCATTTCCATGTCTTTTGACATCTTCTGGTCGGCGTCCCTGACCTCCTGCAGGGCATGTTCTATCTCCTTTATAAGTCTCTCGGCCTCTTCGACCTCTCGCTGGAGGTGGTCGGCGCTACCTATCTCGTTCAGGTTCTTCAGTATCTTCTCGACCTGCTGGTGTTTCTCGGCCTGTGGTGCGTCCATGTCGACCTTTCTGAAGTATATCAGGGCGCGGAAGACTCCTTCATGGTTGTTCATCAGCTCCTTCAGGGCGTCCGCGAGTTCCTGCTCCGCATCCTGTTTCTTCCTGAAAACTTCCTCCTCCAGTTCCTCCTCTTTCCGGAGCCCCTGGATAATCTGCTCTATGTCTTTTATCAGCTGGTCGTCGAACGTCCCATCGTCCTCGATCTCTTCCGGTTCTCCACCGCCCTTGAGTATATCCTCCAGCATCTCGCCTATCTCTACAAGTATCTGCCGGTTGACCTGCTGGGCGTTTCTGGCGTCCATAAGCAGGGCGTGAAGCCGGTTCAGGAAAGGTTCCATCTGCTGTGATCCAAGGTTGAGTATATCCTGGTAGAGCATCTGGACGACCTCGGCTTCCACCTGGACATTTTGATCACCTGGCACCTGGACTGTTGCGGTATCTCCCTGTATCTGTACATCTCCGTCAAGTATCGCAACCACCTGTTTGAGCAGCGACTGGTTGATCTGGTTGAAACGCTGTTCGTTCCGGATCTCGTTTACCAGGTTGTTCAGCACCTGGCTCTGCCTGACCTCTCTGACTATCTGTTTGTTCTGGACGTTCTGGACGTACCTGTCGCCCTCCACGTACTCCTCTACATTGTTTATGGCCTGGCGCGGTTCCTGCTCGTACTCTCTCAGGAATTCGAACACCTCCTCCAGCATCTCCTGGTTCAGCTGCTGGTTCTGTTTCAGCAGTTCAGAGATGGCCTCGACCATCGTCTCGTTCACCATGTTCTGATCCAGGTCGTTCATCACGTCACCGAACTCGTTGACCACCTCCACGGGTAACTCGGCCGCGGGGGCATCCCCCTCTGGAGGTATACGGATAGTGTTGTTCTGCCGGTATATCTCCCCCATCATGAAGGCCATGAACTGCATCATCGCGGGAGACATCTGTTGCTGCTGTTGCATCATCCCCACCATGGGAGGTATCGCGTTCCGTCCCCTTGCAGGCCCCGGACCCGGTCCAGGGGCGGGAGGCCAGTTTTCAGGCAGGTCTATGTCGAGGTCACCGATCATCTGCTGCATCTGGTTGATGTTCTGGTTCATCTGCTCCATCTGGTTTTCCAGGTCGCTGGTGTCGACATCGACGTTGACATCCTGCGTTCCGTTCCCTCCGTTTCCTCCGGGTGGTCCTCCCCCGTTGCCACCGCCTCCTCCGAGGCCTCCGATACCTGCTCTTGCGGCCCCGAGCAGCTGCCAGAGGAGGAATAGGCCTCCGAGGAGTCCGATTATCAGGGCGAATGGTACTGTGAGTCCGCCGTAGGCGAATATGAAGAGTGTGGCCATCGCGGCGGCCATCAGCGAGGACGCCTTTTTACCTGTGTCCGAAAGTTCACCGGTGCTTCCGAGACCTGTGTTCTGCCCGAAATTATGCTCTGTCAACAGTAACGCTTTCCGTATCAGGAACCAGAACAGGCCGTACATCCCGATGAAGGGCAGAACTATGAATATCACAAAGTCCGCCGTCGAGTTTATCTCCATCGCGGAGATGTTGTTCGCCCACTCAACCACGGTGTTCTCGAACATGTTGCCTCCGCCGTCGAACTGTGCGGCTACAGGAGCGGTGAAGAACAGGGCTATTACAAAGAGGTATGCGACAGCCCTGAAGCTTCTCATAACAAGATATGAGGTCTAATCCCTTTAATATTTCCTGTCTACTCGAACTTTCCGAGGCGTTCAAGGGTCTCAAGGATTCCCCAGGCGTAGACCACCGATTCCCAGGCCTGTATATAGTCCTCCTCCTCGAGGAAGTGCAGTGTATCGTCTCTGTAGGCGATAACGTTCTCCATCTGCTCTACATCCTGGTCTCGCTCCTCGAGTCTTTCGTCCAGCTTCTTCAGCCATTTTTCTGTCTCGGACTCCAGTTTTTCCTGCGTGGCATCCATACCGGCCTATGGCTTTTGAAGAGTTAAAACAGGCGAGGGAGTCAAGCCAGCTTGAGTTAAGCTTATAAAATTTATTTGTTACTATTCGATTGTTACAATGGTTTTGAGTGATGTGTACTCCGGCCTCAAGGACGAGCTCCTGGTGGTTGGAGCAGTGAAGGCTGCAGAGAAGCTCGAAGAGAAGTACAACGAGCTTCGACACGTTGAGGGAGACGAAATTTCGCCGGAGGAAGACCCGGGTTTTGAAGTTGTTGAGTCGGGAGAGGATTATACTGTTTTCGAACCAAAACCTGAGACTGGAGGAAAAGGAGGTGAAACAATGAAAGATTACGGAGACGCTGACGCAGACCTGTCCTCTTTCGAAGAGGCTGTCGCCTACGCTGAACTGGCGATGGACGACCACCACGACACACAGGAATACCTGAGGAAGGCAGAGGAAGAGGTGGCCGACCAGGCAGAGTACGCTGCCGCGGTCGCACAGGCAGTTGCCGGCGACGCTGAAGACGCAGTGGACGTCCTCACCGATTACCTGATGGAAGACCGCAAGGTCAAGGATGACAGAGCGGTCGAACTGATGGAGAGGAAGGAAACTGTTGAACAGATGCTTGAGCCTGTCGGGACTTCTGACGAGACGTCCGACAGGATCGACAGGATGAGGGACAGGGTCGACAACGAGTACTTCGGCTAACCCTCTCCTCCATTTTCTGTTCTCCTTTTATTTCCGTTCAGGTTCCCGCGTTCACATGACGCTTTTCGAACTCTTCGCAGAACCACAACACTTTTAAATTGTCACTGAGTAATAACAACATATGACGGGGCTGGATGACGCTGTCGAACGGGCGGACTACGCGATGGATGACCACTATCACGCCCAGGAATACCTGATGGATGCCATCGAGGACCTGGAATCGGTCCTGGACGATCTCGAGTCCTCCGGAACTGCCGCCAGCGAGTTTGAAAGGTTTGCCGGTGTCGTTGCAGACTACCTGGAGGAGGACACGGAGAGGACGGCGAGACAGGCCGCGAAGATAGAGGACCTTACTGAAAGACTTGAAGGCTCCTATACCGGTGGTTACAGCCCTGACTGGGGTTACGGCGATGATACGTGGACCGGTCTCTCATGGACTCCCTGGATGACCCAGCAGCAACAGATGTTTGTCATGATGCCTGGCTGGGGTTACGGCAACTGGAACGACTGGGAGCTGGAGGGACAGTCCTGGGCAGAGGAAGGGACGCAGGAAGAACAGGGCGACTGGGGCCAGTGGACCGACTGGAACCCGGTATGGGCTCCCGGCTTTCAGTCACAGGGTTTCGGCGGGCAGTTCCAGTACGCCGGATGGTACTAGCCAAGGAACTTTTTCTCGGTATGTGAAAGCTCTCCTGTTATTATAATCGAGTGGGGGGTCTCGCCGAACTCTTTATCCGCGAGGCCTCCCAGTTCTCCGCGCGTCACAGACTGTGACTCCTGGTTTGCACGTTCGAGGACAACAGCGTCCCGGTGTTCAAGCGTGGAGTCCATCTCCACCAGTTTCTCCGCCGCCTTTTCCGCACGGTAATCGATGTCCAGCAGCACTAACGTGTGGAGGCCTATAGAATCGTTCTTCTGGATGTACTCGGTTATCGACTCGGGTTTCGAATCCCTGGGAAGGGTCACAGTTCTCCCGAACCTGTAGATGCTGAGACCGGTCTCTGCTATCGACGTGAATATCGATGGTGCGTGTATGACCTCTGTTTCTACCCCGGATTCCTCGGCCCGGTGCTTGATGTCGAAGTGGGTGGTCGCGGTCAACGGGTCTCCGGAGACGAGAAAGGCGGTTTCCCTCTCCATGGCGGACTCCATTATCCGGTCCTCACGTTCCACCTTGTCGCGCTCCAGCTTCTTTATCTCGGTGCCGGAACGTTCCTCGAGCCTTTCCAGGTCGATGGTCTGCGTGTTCGTGTAGAACTCTGCGTAGGCTATATCTGCGGATTCCAGGGCTTTCATCCCTCTGAGTGTTATCTCGTCCTCATCCAGACCGAGCCCTATGATGTGGAGCATAAAGCTGATTTGGACGTTAGGTTTTAACTTCTTGACCTGAACTTCTCCTTATGGACCAGGAAAAACTGGAGGAAAAGGCGGTTTCACTGTTCGAGCAGCAGGGTTTCTCGATAGAGAGCGAAGGAAACCATTTCGTGGCGAAGAACGGTTCCCGGGTGGAGTTCTCGGTCTACTCCTCGCATGAGTTCTCCGCGGAAGAGGTGCTGGATGACCGCAGAGAGAATGAAACCGTGTTTGTGGACGAGGGTCTGGAGGAGCTGAGAGGAGAGATGGAAGACCTTTCCGTGCTGGAAGAGGAAGAGGAAAAAGAAGACTACGATCTCCCGTCCTACGAGATTATCGGAACGGTCGCGGTCATAAATGAACTTGGCGACCACGACCCCGGAGAAGTGGTCGAGGGTATACGGGAACATAACCCTCACGTGGAAACGATACTTGTGAAGGAGGAGGGGCTCCATGGCGAGTTCCGGGTCGGAGATTACAGGGTGCTTTACGGCGGTGAGACCGAGACCACTCACAGAGAGTTCGGCTGCCGCTACAGGGTCGATCCCACGAAGGTATACTTTTCCGAGAGGTTCTCCACCGAGCGCGAGAGGGTTGTTTCAAAGATAGAAGACGGCGAACGCGTGCTGGTGATGTTCGCCGGTGTCGGACCCTTCGCGATACTGGCCGGGAAGAACTCCAGCCCGGAAGAAGTGGTCGCCATCGAGAAGAACCCGGTCGGCGCCGACTACCTGAAGGAGAACATAAGACTCAACAACCTGGAGCATGTTGTCGCGGGGGTCGAAGGTGATGTTAAAGACGAGGTTCCCGGGAGAGGTAAGTTCGACAGGGTAGTGATGCCGTTGCCTGGTTCCGCCGACGAGTTCCTGCCGCTGGCGATGAAACACACGGCGGAGAACGGGGTCATACACTACTACCGTTTCATGGAGGAGGGAGACTGGGATTCGATAATCGAGGAGGTCGAGGAGGCCGCACGGGAAACCGGCGTGGACTACGAGATAGTTGAAAAGACTGTTACGGGCCACAGGGGCGCCTACCTGGACAGGGTGTGCCTGGACATCAGGATGGAGAAATGACCGAGTAGTATTTAAGTCTTACTGTGATTATTGTTACCTGGTGGTAAATAAATGAGTTTCAGAGCATGGATGGGGCGTGCCGCATCCGAAGTACGTGAGACGTCTGCCCACGCGAAAGACGCTGCTGTAAAGACCTACGACTCTCTAAAGAACGACAATACTAACTCTGTCGACCTGGACAGGAGAAAGGCGCTGGAGACTATCGGCGCCGGACTGGGTGCGGGAGTGCTCGGCTACACCGCGGGCACACCACAGGAAGAAAGTGAGCCGCTTCAGGACCTGGTGGCACCGTTCGACGTAGATGTTGATGTCCGGTATGGTCCTGAAGAGGAGGGAGTCTCTACTGAGACCCCTACGGAAACCCCGACTGAAACTCCTACGGAGACTCCAACTGAGACTTCTACGCGAACGCCAACTGAAACTCCCACGGCTGAACCTCTGGACCCGGGAATATACACGCTCTCCGGTGACGAGTTCCAGTCCGAATTCGAACCTCTTCCTGAAGAATACAAGAGGGAGCTGTTTAACGGCGCCGACAACTATGAGCAGTTCGTGGATGATGTGCTCAGCAACCAGGAGGTAGAAGAAGCCACACTGGAGTACCGGCCCGGTGACCCGGTAGACGACTCGTGGATAAAGTACACTCTTGCGGATGAAAGCGGATCTTCAGATACCGACAAGATATACATCAACGACGAGATAGCCTGGGAGCTCTTGAGGTAGAAAGAAAAGAGGGAAAAGATGCGGGGATTTACTCCGGTACCTCGTCGGCGTAAGTGGCCCTGAGGTGGGCAAGTGTTGAATCGGCGTCGTCGAGAGCGTCGTACAGACTCTCCCCGGTTGCCTCCTCGTACGCCTCTGCTACCCGGTCTGCCGGCGAATCGTAGCTTTCTGCCAGTCTCTCGTCCAGGCTCTCCATAAATTCTATCGAAGTGTCTACCCTGTCAAACTCTCCGTCTTCCAGGTACTGCTCCGGAAGGAGATCGACGAGGTCGTCGTGTTCCTGCATCAGCTCTCCAAGAGAGTGCGCCATCTCGTTGATGCGCTCAACTAGGCCGTAAGCGGCCTCCTCTCTCGTCTTCTGGAGGTCTCCTGCCGCGTCGTCAACATGTTTTGTACCCTGTTCTTCTGTAAGGTTGGGTTCCTCCATGGCAGCCAGGCTCTCCAGGTAACCGATGTCCTCTTCGAGCTGTTCGACGAGTTCATGTCCGACGCTTTCCATTGTCTCTGCGTGAGGCTTGTAGACGCTTTCTATTTCGTCTATCACGTCGTCCCTGGCATCGTATAGCGTGGATTCGACTTCTTCGAGCGAGCTGACTCTCCTGTCCAGTTCGTTCTTCGTCTCCACGAGTTCATCTATGCTCTGCTGGATGTCGGCCTCCTTGCTGCCGGAGACATCTTCCGCGAATTCGAGCAGGTCGCCTATATCTGCGTTTCTAGCCTCGGAAGGAGTCATCCTGTCCTGCTTCTCGACCAGGACGCGTTCTCCCTCTTCCTGCTGTTCGGCTTTTTTGTCTCCTAGCCGGCTCTCTACATCTTTGAGGTCGTCCCTGAAACTGTTGATGCTCCTGTCGACGTGGCCGATCTTCTCGAACACATCCTCGAGTTCGCCGGAGCGTTCACTGAGGTAGGATAGCAGGTTATCGACTTCCTGTTCTGCTGTCTCTAGACTCCTTTCAGGGTTGTAGTCCCAGTCTAATTCACCGGATACATCCTGTTCAGAGTAGGCAAGGAACTCGTTGAGTTCTTCCTCTACTTCCAGCGCGGAACTGGCCAGTCCTTCGTTTTCTTCTCTTATCAACTCATCTACTACGCGGTTGGACTGCCTGGCGTTTTCCACATGTCTGGCTGACTTTGAACGGAGCGCATCCTCTCGTGGCTGGGGTTCCTCGATGTTTCCAACGTTGCTCTTGGAACCTGGTACCACGTTCGACGCGTTTCGTTCTTCTCCACTGGATTCTCGGGCTCCTACAGGTGCTACGTTGCTGATTATGTCTCTAGTCCTTTCGAAGACGTCGGAAAGTCTGCTTTCGGGTAGTTCTACATCTTCGTTGGCTTTCCGTGCTTCTTCTTCTCGATCTTCCATTTTGTGTCACCTGAGGTACAGTATATGTCTAAAGCATTAAATGAATGTTGCTACTTTGGAGAGTAAAATCGAAACCAGAAAAACCATCACCATTATAAAGTTTGTTTACTACTACTCGATAACATGAGACGGGGTCCTGAACTATCCGAGAGCATCCTCGAAACAAGGGGATGGGAAGAATGGTCCGACGAAGTTCTTGAGGAAGACCCTGATGCAGGTTCTGAAGAGGTTCTCCAGCGTGCAAAGGCGGTTGAAAAGGAATACATAAGCAAGGCAGAGCGTCTTGAAGAGGACCTGTCCCGCATACAGAATTCACTGGACGAGGCTGATGAAAGTATAGAGGAAGAACTCGAAGAGCTCGAATCCCGCTACACCGAGATGGTGGAGAGACCGTATATAGATGAGGATAATCGGTGGATACTGGCGGAGGAAAGAGACGGCGAACCTGTGGGTATACTGCACGACACCATACGGAACGGGCCCGAACTCTCCCGGAAAAAAGTCGACCGGCTCGACTCTCTCCGGTCCAGGGCCAAAGATATACTTGAAGACATGGGCTACGAGCCCGGTGCTGAGGAAGAAGACCTAGAAGGCGGTCCGGGTGGACCGGGCGATGGACCCGGTGGAGAACCCGGGGATGGTGACGATTACGACGGGGACGATGAAGAGAACGGATACCGCTTCACACGCAGACAGGTCGCGGGAGGTGCTGCGGCGGCCGCAGCAGCTCTCTTCGGTACAGGAGGATATCTTCTGGGGCGGCAGTCGGGAGGGGGTGCGGCCGCTCCTCCGGCCAACAGGACGGCCACGCCCACGGAGACTCCGACTGATACGCCGACCGATACTCCAACTGAAACACCGACGGAAACTCCTACGGATACTCCAACTGAAACACCTACAACTCCCGGACAAGCCAGAGAAACATTCGGATACGAGGAATTCCAGGATGCCTGGGACGAACTTACCCGGGCGGAGAAGAGGGAGCTGTTTAACGGCGCCGACAACTACGGCAACTTTATGAACGGCGACCTCAGCGATCAGGAAGTCGAAAGCGTTCAAATCGGCTACAACCCTGATGAAGACCCGGAGAACTCCTGGGTGGAATACGTTATCAGGGACGAAAACGATTCTTTCGAGTCCGACAGGGTCTACATCCCTGATGACCTCGCCGAGAAGATACTCGATGTCTAAAGTGATACCATGGATTTCAAACTGACGACGCTGGCGGTGCTTATAGTATTTTTCGCAGGTTTTGCTGTAGCCGCTGCTCCAACTACAGACTCCATAACAGTAAATCCTTCCAGCCCCGAGCCGTGGGACTCGGTCGAGGTAACTGTCGCGGGGTCTGACGATGGAAAAATACTGAACGCCCAGCTCTACTGGGACGGCGAGTGGCACACCGAGACCTGCAACACGTTTGGTTCATGCGAGAAAACGTTCTACATAACACCCACCAGCGAAAAAACATACACTCTGAAGGCAAAGATGCAGGACGCGGAGTTCCAGGAATCCGACATCCTGGAGAAAGATATGGTGGTGTCCAGCGATGACAGGCCGGTAGTCACGGACCTGCAGATGCCGAACAATCCGGACCCCTGGGACCGCGTAAGTATAACCGTGTCAGCCGAAGACGACGAAAAAGTAGAATCAACCCAGGTATACTGGGACGGGGAGTGGTACACCCAGTCCTGCGACAGCATGTCCTGCCAGAACACTGCAAAGTTCACCCCGACCCAGAACCGTGAATACACGGTAAAGGCCAGGGCGGTGGATAGCGGAGACCAGTTCTCCGATACTGTCGAGAAGACTCTGAAAGTCGGGACGGGAGACACGCCCCGCGTTACTCGATTCGATGTTTCCGACACAACTCCTGAACAGGGAGAACGTTTCACGGTTTACGTGGATATAGAAGATGACAGCGAGGTCCTCAACGTGCAGGCCTACTGGGACGGGGAGTGGTATACCAAGCAGTGCGACGGCGAGAAGTGTGAGAAACAGTTCAAGTTCACCGCGGATTCGGTGGGAACCCACACGCTGAAGGTGAAAGGCCAGGACGATTCTTTCGAGACCTCCGCGGTAAAGACGAAAGACATCACTGTGGAAGAATCCACAAATGAACCCCCGGAGATGAAATGGATAGACGTAGAGAGCAGTCCGCAGGTGGGTGAAGAAGTATCTATAACCGCGAAAGCCGGGGACGACGGCAAACTCTTGAACCTACAGTTCGAGGTAGACGGCGAAGAATACACTGAAACATGCAACACGTTCAACAGTTGCAAGAGAACTGTAGAGTTCACACCCGGCCACACCGGGAGCTATGAAGTGAGGGTAAGGGCCCAGGACGCCTCCTTCCTGCAATCGGACTGGTCTACCAAGAGTTTCTATGTCGGTGGGAGAGACGTTGACATCTCTAACTGGGGGCCTTCAGGCGATGTCGACTCACCGGTAGAACTGTACCTTGAACTGAACGCGGATTCTCCCGGGCAGTACAGGTGTTACTGGGACGACGACTCGAACGTGAACCGGGTCAGTGGCAAGAAACTTTACAGGGACGGCGACAGGTTCTCCCGGACGGTGTCTTTCTCGGATGGAGAAAAAGACCTGTGGTACGCCTGCTTTGAAAACGGCGATAGAGTGGACAGGGTCTCCGCCAGCTTCACCGTAAACGGAGAAGACCATGACCCGAAAGCAGACTTCGAGTACACGCCGACGAATCCCCGGGTGGGAGAAACCGTGCAGTTCGAGAGCACCAGTACAGACCCTGACGGCGACATAGTGAGTTACAGCTGGAGTTTCGGCGACGGGGAGACCGCCTCCGGTTCCCCTGTCGAGCACAGTTATGAGTCGAAAGGAGACTACGAGGTCCGTCTCAGGGTGGAGGACTCTCACGGCAACACCGATATCTACAGAGAAACCGTAAACGTCCGTGGAGAGATGCCAGACTGCGGCCTCGAGGTGGAGGATGTGACGCTTGAAGACAGGGTCATCCAGCAGGGCGGATCCACCATCGCGCACCTGAGGCTGACCAACGGCGGAGACCCTCAGAGAGTAAAGGTCGAGATAAGGGCGGGAACAGATATCGTGCTACAGAAAGAGGTCGTGGTGGAGGGAGACCGGACGTTCAGCGTCGAGGTCTCGCCCCAGGAAACACAGTACATAAACGCCCGGGTAGATATAGAAGGCCCTCCCTGCGGGGACGACGTGGTGACAAGGGCCGAACAGCTGTTCGTCGTCGGGAAAACAGAGGAAAACGCGGTGCTCAACGTCCATGTTGAAGACACCGGCGGCGACCCGGTTGAAGACGCACTGGTGTCGGCTAACGGCGAGACGGCGTGGACCGACAGCGATGGAGACTCCACGCTGGAACTTGAGCCCGGGACCTACCAGGTGACGGTCTCCAGGTCGGGCTACATCGCCCAGACGAAAACGGTAAGCCTTGACGCGGGAGAGGTACAGGGAGTCAGCTTCCAGCTGCCCGTCGAGGAAGAGGGAACCCATGACCTCGAGATAACCCGGTTGAACTACCCTGAAAGTGTATGCAGAGGTTCGTCGATGGCGGTCGAGGCCACGGTCAAAAACAGTGGAGACTTCGATTCCACGGTAAGTCTCTCCGGTTCAGGACTGGGTTCCAGCATCCAGGGCCCATCCTTCCTGCTGGACGAACATGAAAAAGTTACCAGGGTTATCAGGTTCACCAACGTCCAGGGCTCGGGAACCGAACAGTTCACGGTAAAGGCATCCGGCCAGGACACTGACACGGTCGAGGGCCAGGTAGAAGTGAGAAACTGTGCCTACCCGGTCGGCGAGGCCACTGCCATAACCATGAAGCTGGTGCCCGACAGGGCCCTGCCGGGAGAACCGGTGAAGGTGAAAGGGTTCGTCGATGGCGCCTCCCGGCGACAGGAGGTCACGGTAAAAATTGACGGCCAGAGAAAGGCAAGGATCAGCACCGACCCTACCGGGTACTACCAGACATACATACGGGTCCCGGAGGTCGGCATGCACTCCGTGTCTGTAACCACCGGAGACGTTTCAACCTCTGGAGAGCTGGAAATCCTTCCCGATGCAAGCGTGAACTTCGTGGATGTCCCGGAAAAAGTGTTTGAGGGAGAGACATTCCAGCTGTGCGCCAGCGTCAATTCCCAGATAACACCTGACCTGGTGTTGCTCCAGGACGGCGAAATCATCCGGACCGGCAGCGGAAAGGGCAGGGTGTGCTTCGATGTGAAAGCCGAACAGGGAGAACACGAGTACATGGTTCGAGCGTTGACCTACGGCAGGAGTGATGCAGCGACCGCAACGGTAAACGTGCTGTCTGCCGGTACAGAGACCGAGAGCTTCCCCGACCAGATAGCCACGGTCGAATCAGGCTCTGGCATAGTGAAAGTCGAGCTCTACAACAACCACGATGAACTCCGGAGATACCGCCTCTCGCTGGAGGGACTGCCGTCCACATGGGTCGCCCAGTCGGAGAAAACCGTCGTACTTGACACGGGGGAGAGGAAGACGGTGTACTTCTACCTGACACCCCGGGAATCGGGTAGTTACAGTCCAACCCTTTCAGTAAAGGCTCAGGGAGACGAGATCTACCGGGAGAAACTTGACCTGGTGGCCGGTGGAACCACCCGGGAGAAGGAGAGGCTGTTCGCACGTCTTGCCGAGCTGTTCCTCGGCTTCCAGTTTTACTAATACAGGGTCGTTAAGGACTGTCACTATCGACTAATATATAAATTTTGGACAAGGTGTTATTAATAGGTGACACTACGTGAACATTATGGATAATTTAACGAAACTCGCGGCCGCAACACTGCTCTTTACACTTGTAGCCGGAGCTGCAACAGCCAGTCCGGCAGAGATGACGATTTTCCCCAAGGAATCAAGCACGAGGATCAACTCGTTCACCTCGTACAAGGTAGAGGTGACCAATGTCGGGCCTGTAAAGGACAGGTACTTCCTGTCCTCGAAGAGTTCCGAGGTGACTATCGCTCCCTCAGATTTCTACCTTGAACCTGGCGCATCCAAGGAAGTCCACGTATGGTACAACCCGGATGTGGACAAGGAGGCAGGAAGATACTCTTTCACAGTGAAGGCAAAGTCAAGCGCCACAGGAGAGGTCTATGCGGTAGAGGGTATAGTCAATGTCATAAAGGAACACGAGGTAGCTCTCACGGTTGAGGACTCGGAGACCGCATGCCTGGGAGAAAAAGTACGTTACCGTGTCGAGGTAACCAACAAGGGAATCCAGAAGGAGGAGTTCGCCCTCTACACGGACTACGGGAAACTCTCCCGGAACTCTGTGACGCTGGCCGACGGGGAGACCCAGAGCGTAGTGCTCACCGCTTCATCCCAGAAACCGTTAGAGAAGAGCTTCAACGTCCGGGCGGCATCCAAGACCAGTTACGCCCAGGCCTTCGAAAACGTTAATTTCCGGGCCGAGAGATGTTACGCATCGCAGCTGAGCATCACCCCGGAGAAGAAAAGGGTCGCGGCCTTCACCGACGCAAAGTTCGAGATCCGGGTCAAGAACACCGGGACAAAGGCGGACGTCTTCACGCTTTCCACCACCCGTGGAGAGATAGGGGACAAAGACCTGCAGATAGAACCGGGCAACTCGAAGACCACCACGCTGACAGTCACCCCGGAGAAACTCGGAACCATGACAGTGAAGGTAACCGCTGATTCAGCGGTCACTAGCACTGCCACCGCCGAACTCGAGGTCTACAACGGGAACAGCGTGGCGGTCTCCATGCCGTCGCGGAAGGTCTGCGAGAGCGAGAAATTCACGATGAAGGCAGAGATAAGCAACACCGGGGAGGCAAAAGACACCTACAGGCTTTCCAGCTCGAGAGGCAACCTCTCCGTCCAGAGACTGACGCTGGAATCCGGAGAATCGAAGAAGGTCAAAGTGAAATTCGACTCCTCGCGCTACAGGGAGGGACGGACAGCGAAGGTTAAGTTTACGGCTGTCTCGCAGAAGTTTGAGACGACCAGAGCCTCCACGACCTCCAGTTTCACAGTACAGAACTGCTGGGACCTTGAGATGAACGTGGTGCCGAAGGTCGCATCCGCTGGCGAGAACCGCAGTGTGATCTACGAGATCCACCTGCATAACACCGGCGTGAAGAAGAACACCTACGAGCTCACGTACGACGGACCGCAGTGGGTCTCCATCAAACCGGCCCAGGTGGCCCTTGGAGCAGGCGAGGAGGAAACCGCCTACATGTACGCCGGCATCCCCTTCCAGAAGAAAGGAGAAGTCGATATAACTGCAACTGCAGTCGGCCACGACGTCAGGAAATCGCAGACCGTCAAACTGGTTATCGGCGAAGACATCAAAGAGGCCATCCGCAGCGACAGAGGCGGCGGTATCACAGGCCGGTTTGCTGACGCCGCATCCAGTGTAGTCAAGGGTCTCCAGGGATCAAACCTTGTCTCCAAGCTGGCGGTATCGATCCTCGTCGGGGCTTTCATCACCCTGGTGGTACTCTACCGTGAATGGTAGAGTCCTTATACTTTCTTTTTCTTAATTAACCCATGCGGCTGGATGTGGACCTCCACATACATGGTAAACACTCCGGAGGTGTCTCCGACCGGATGGAGATACCTGTACTCGCGGATGAGGCCAGGAAAAAGGGGCTGGACGTGGTTGGCTCCGGAGATATACTGAACCCGAAATGGCTCTCGCACGTCATGGACAGCGTGGAGGGCGAGGGAGTTTACACCCGTGAGGGAACTGACTTTCTGCTTACCACGGAGGTCGAGGACGAGAACCGTGTACACCACCTGCTCGTATTTCCATCCGCTTCGGCGGTAAAAAACGCGTTCGAGGACTTCAAAAAATACAGCGACGATATCCGGAGAGAAGGGAGACCACGGATCAGGACGGGGGGCGAAAAGATAGTTGAGCTGGCGAAGAAACACGACGCGCTCGTGGGGCCTGCCCACGCATTCACTCCGTACACCGCATTGTACGGAAACCACGACTCGCTGGAGGAGTGCTACGGTTCCTGGAAGGACGCGATCGACTTTCTTGAACTCGGGCTTTCAGCTGATTCGTCCATGGCCGGGAGGATATCGGACCACGACGACCTGGTCTTTCTCTCGAACAGCGATGCGCACTCCCCCTGGCCCCATCGACTGGGCAGGGAGTTCAACCGGATCCAGGTGAGGGAGAAAACTTTCTCGGGCATCAGGGGAGCCATCTTGAACAGGAACGTGGAACTCAACGTTGGGCTGGACCCGAGAGAGGGAAAGTACCACTGCACCGCCTGCAACTCCTGCTACCAGAAATACAGTCTTGAACAGGCGGAGAGATTTGACTGGCGATGTAAAAAATGTGGCGGAGCCCTGAAGAAAGGAGTAAGAGACCGCGTGGACCAGCTGGCAGATTCCTCGCCGGAGGAGAGGCCGGAGTACCTGCACCTGCCACCGCTCGCGAACATCATAATGGAAGTAGTCGGCCACTCATCTCCCACCACGAAGACAGTCCAGCGCATATGGGACGATTTCAACGAGAACCATGGCGCAGAGATAGATGTACTGGTCGAGGAGGATGTGGAATCGCTGAAGGAGACCAATCACGAGGTCGGTGCAGCTATAAAGAAGTTCCGGGAGGGAGAGACCGTCATGATTCCGGGTGGCGGAGGCGAATACGGAGAAATGGTTATACCGGGAAGCAGGGAGGAACTGGAGAGAATCCGAGACAGGAGATCGGATGAGATAGACTGTGTGTACAGGAACGACCAGGAGACTCTTGAAAACTTCTAGTTCTCTGATTCCACGGTTATCCGGGTCGAGCTGGTATCGTAGTAGTTGTAATCCGCGGTTATCTTGATGGTTGCCGTGGTCTTCATCTCCTTACTGCTTATCTTGTTCACCTTGAGCGAGAAACAGGTCTGGCCGCTGTTGCCGTACATCATCGTCAGGTTCTTCGGTCCACCTATATCGTCGTTGCCGAAGCCGAAGTTCTCTCCCATTGTTTTGACCGTGACCTGGAGTTTGTTCTCCAGAGACGACGATTCGATGTAGGTGTTACCCTTCTTGGCGTAGGGATGCAGTACTGTCCCACCACCGACGTTTGTGGCCTTCACGCAGAACTCCTCCTTCTTGGTGCTGCCGTCTTCCTCGAAGAATACCAGAGGAGACTGGGTGGTTGCGGAGAGCTGTACCGGTCCCCCGGTGTTGGTCAATGTGGGCTGTGAGTAGCTTACATCCGAGTTATCGAACGTGTCCCTGCTCATTGCCTGGATACTGGTCACTCCCTTGGTCTTGTAGTCGTAGTAAACTTTCAGATCAAACGTGTAGGGTGTCGGTACAGGAGCCTCCATCTCTGGCGCCGTCAGCTGCCACTGCACCGGTATCTCGCGTGCCCGTCTTCCCGTGGATGGGTTCGCGGGTTCTACCTTGGAATCCACCAGTATGTTCCAGGAGTCTGTTGTCGTCCAGGCGTCTCCGCCTTTCGGTATGTTGTATAGCTTGGCCCGGATATCCTTTGCAACTGAACCGCCCTTGTTCTGGATGATAAGTTCCAGGCCGGTCTTCTGATCAGGTCTGACATTAGGACGTGGACTCGAGAAGCTCTTTATCACCACTCCCTTCTCCTGGGAGATGGTAACCTGGCTGGAATCCTGGTTTGTGGTCGTGCATCCAGAGACTACCAGAACTAACCCGACAAGTGCAAATGCCAGTTTGTTGGAGCTGAACTGCATTAATCGCTCACTAGCTTTATGTTCAGAGTTGGAGCTTTCACGTATTTATAATGTGTGGTGAGCACCAGGTTTCTCACGACCCGTGAATCCTCCTTTATCCGGCAGGTGAAGGATACCTCGTTCCCGACAACCGGTTCTCTGCTCGAGGGACAGTTCCGCCATACTTCTGGAGGTTGATACTCGAAGCTGTAGTCGGAGACAACCCGGCTGCTCTCTGAACCGGTTTTCCGGATGGTGACGTGTATGTTCTCTCCCTGGAAGCTGGCCGGGTTCTCGGCGCTCATGGTTCCCCGTACCTCTCCGTTCTTGAAGCTTACCGAGCGCGTCACCGTGTTGTTTATCTGGTCATAGGGTTTGAACTGTATCCGTAGCGGAGTGCTGCTGACTATCGAAGATCTGTATTTCAGGTAGAAGGTCACGGACTGCTGTTTCGTCTCGAATCCGCCCAGCTTGCTTTCCTTCGGGGCCACGACCTCCCACTTGCATTTCATCTCGGGGTAAAGACCGTTGTCAGCCGCCTTCATCTCGTCCGGTCGGCACCCCAGCTTGTTCACGGTGAGAAGCCCCGTGTTTATCATCCTTTTCGTGAGTACCTCGATGTCTTCTGTATGGTAGTTCTTCAGTCCGACTATTATTACTGCGCGCTGTTGCGGGTTCAGCGTGGAATCGGAGATATCGAACCGGGTTATCTCCAGTCCCTTACCCGGCGCTGGCTCTGACGGGGTGTCGGTGTTGTCGCCCGGGGACACCAGACCCCCAGGTATGCGACCGGTCGGTAACTGTGTGCATCCTGAGGCCGCCACGGTCAGTGCGACCAGTCCGAGGAGAAGAGCCCTATTTTCCACCGTACATCACCCTTACCTGTCGCGAGCCTATATCTTTGATGTACTTGTAGTCTGCCTGCGCGGATATCTCCCGGATGACGCTGATGGCGTCATTGACCTCCGGATCGTAGCTGCACTGTATCACCTGTGACTTGCCTCGGTAAAGGATTATGGAGTCCTCTATATTGCATCCTTGCCCGAGATCTCCAGCGGATACACTTATATCTGCGTTATTGATCTCTATGATGCCTCTGTACGCGCTTTCTTTAACGTTCCGGTTTATCCAGCGTACCAGGACCTTTATACTGTCGCCTTTTATGAACACCGGGGCTCCGCGTTCAGAACTGCTTCCTATAGTCTCTATCTGTATTTTTAGAGGCCCTTCGGATGATTTCGAGGTGAGCGAGGGATGCCCTCCCACGTCAGGGTTTTTCTTGATCTGTATCTGGCGGAAGGCCTGGACAGTATAGTTAAAGGAGGCGGTGAACTTCAGGGGGCACTTGTAACCGTTCAGAGGGACGTTCCCGCTGTACTGTTTCAGTTGCCAGACCAATTCTATCTCCTGTCCGGGCCTGAGACGGTAGGCTTCGCCGCCATCTCTGGCCTCCGCCGAAGTCCTCACGACAAAGTTCTGTATCTTGAATATCGGGCGGCAGTAATCTGTCAGCACTCTCTTGCCCTTTACCTTGCCTATCCCGTTTCCTACTATGAGGGTGGCGTTCAGCTCTCCCGTGTTTTTCAGTCCTAGCCGGGCGGTAACAGTGCTGCCGGAGTAGATCTTGGAACGACTTAACTCTGGACCGGTCACGCTTATGGCCTTGCTGCCTGTTGACTGCGTGGTGTCGCCGTTGGTACATCCTGAAAGCAGGAAGAGAACTATCAATAAACTTAAAACTAGTTTTCGATTCTCCATGTTATAGCCTATGTTAGAGCAAATTAAAAGCTTTATACTGGGGTCGTTACTGTTCTCACCGGGTTCGGGCCCGGTCTCGATGGTCTTCGCTGCTGTTTTATTCGGCCTCATGGCCCTGCTCGTGGTCTATCCTCTGCTGTCCTGGTTACGGGTTGAGCCGGATTACAGGCTTTTTCTTGCGGCATCTCCGTTCGTGGTCCTGGCCGCCGCCCTGAACGGCCTGCATGCAAGCGGGCTTTACCGGGATATGCTTCTGAGCCGTACGCCTGTCTATACCGGAGTAACGGCTGTGTTTTTACTTTTTACCGCTGCTGCCTGCTGGCTCCAGGATAGAGGTTTCCCCGAGTACTACAGGCCTGTACTGATGGCTGGACTGGTGCTCAACGGTTTGACAGCAGTCCTCTATCCTCTCCCGGAGTGGGACATATTCGCTGTTTTCGTCTTGCTTGCAGCCTCCCTGCTGCTTGTCCTCCGTATGTTGCTGAAATACCTGGCGCCGGAGCTCTGGACCCCAGGATTCGTTCTCCCTGTGGGCGCCCATTACCTGGATGCCCTTACGACTTTCCTGGTGCTCGGGGGGGGAGGTAAAGAATCCATGTTTGTGGCCTCGATGTTTATTGGATGGCTTGGCCGTGCCGGGATATTCGTGCTGAAGACACTGGTAGTCGTTCCCGCGGTGCTCTATGTTTTCCTTTACGTCGGGAAAGGGGAGAGGAGGTATCTCCTGGCCGTCATAACGCTGCTGGGGGCTGTGGCCGCGTTGAGAAACCTTGCGGTGCTGCTGTTCTAGGAGAGTGATATGTCTGCATAGTCTCCTATCTTCTCTTCGGGGCCCTGGTGTATCATGCATTTCATGCCGCTCTGGAGCACCACCACTCCGCCCTTGGGATGACACTTGCTCTCGAAGGCGTTGTACTTTTCCCGCGGACTTTTGTAGGTGCTGAGGCTTATTAGCTCAAGGAGAAGGTCTCCGGCGCTCTCTGTAGCACAGCTGAGGGTCCGAGGGTTGAATACCAGCGCCCTGTCTATCTGTCGTGTGTCTGTCTCCACATGGTTCGTCCAGGCCTTCCGGAACTTGGTCCTGGATTTGCTTTCCTTGCAGAGGATGGGGTCTACCTTCAGGTAGCGTACATCTGACCTTCTGTGGCCGGGTTCACCGAACTTGCCCTCAACAAGTGCGTCACCGGATTCCGAAGCGGAGGATACTCCGCCCTCGATGTTGTCCATGACCTCCTCCGTCAGGCCGATTGCCGATCCGGGGGTGGAGGTGTCCCGGGTCAAGGCAGGCTGGGGGATCTGCAGGTATTCTCTCCAGTTCTTGATGGCGTACTCCCCGGTTTCGATCTGTGCGTCTACCGATGGGGCGTTTATCGGCTCTCCTATAACCCCCCATTTCCGGTCCTCGGGCAGGCTCCTTACGTCACAACCGTTCGCCGCGTCCGGATGGATGCTGGGGCTGCAGAGGCTCAAGTATTTCCATTCCTGACTGTCGTACTCCCATCCCCCGCTCTCCACCTCTTTGTTGTGGTCCTGGGGTATGAGCATCGGGCAGTTCACTCCAAGGCCGCACTTCGAGTTCTTGACGGTGAACTCCCCCAGCCCTTCTTCCTTGAGTACCGTGTAGTTGGCATCCACACGCATGAGAAGGGTTTCGCCCGACCTCGATATGCGCTGTGGATGGGAGAGCACCATGGAGCAGTATGCCGGTGAGAGACCCTGCGATTCCGTGAACCAGGAATCCTCCTGCAGCATCTTGATGTATTCTATCTGTTCCTGGCTTAACTTGTACGTGTTTTCTCCCACCCTGCGGAGACCTGTGCATTCCGCCCCGGCTACAGCCTCTTCTACAGGTTCAGAGAGTTTTACGTCGTTCTTGACGGTTTTTACGTCTATGGTGGCTGAGGGATCCTTGATAACCAGGCTCTCTGGATTCAGCCGGTATTTTATATCGTACTTGGTCTTGACCTCCACTCTAACCGGGAATACATCCGGGTAACGGACACCATTATGCTGGACATAGGTTACCGGAGATTCCACGGTCACGTAGCTTTTTACAGGTGTATCTGCGGTTTTGGAGGGTTTAAACGAGGGTCGCTCACCTAGCGATTTGAGGTTCTTCCACGACATGGCCTGGAAGTAGAGCGTGGCCTGCGAGGAATAGTTGTACCGGACCTTGAGATAGGCGCGTGCAGACCATCCGTTCCCCGGCTGCAGGAGTTTACAGTTCTTCAGGTTGATGGATTCCAGCTTGCCGACAGGCGAGGCGAATCCTCCACCCATTATGGTGCCGGCCGGAAGGTTGAAAACATCGGCATAGGTCCCCTTGACGGTTTTCCAGCCCGAGCGACAGAGGACTTCCTTCCCCACGGTGCTCGCTCCCTCCACGATTACCTGGAACTTCACTCCCTGGGCAGGTATCCCCTTCATACCGTGGCGAGGGTTGTAGAGAGAGAAGCTGAGCGGTATCACGTAGTCCTTGGGGCGGTTCACTATATCTATCGGGTAGCCGCTGTTTATCGAGGTATCTTCTATCTGTAACCGGTAGCTTTCCCCCCGGTCCTCGTAGCCAGGTCTCCGGGTATGGTTTGCCTGCCACTGCCTCATACAGGCGACGTTGCCGAAACATTTTATCGTCTGTATCCCCTGTCGTATCGCGTTTACCTCCTCCTCGAAATCCATTCCAACGAGCTGCAGGCCGAGCTGGTTACCTATCACTGCCCCGTACCCGGAACTTGAGAGGAAACCGGTCATCAGGAACAGGGCCCCGACTATGAGTAACAGCGGTGATAACTTGAGGGCGGTCTTCAGAAATCCCTTTACAACGCCGGCGGCTCCTGAACCGCTGCCTCCGCCGCCCTGGCGTCCTCCGTCCGTGGCAAGTCTGTTGTTTCCGCCACCCATCTTTTTCGTCCGGTCGAACGCGGGGGAGTCAAGCGTCGGGGTTTCGCCGCTCCCGGTGCCTTCTGCGTTTTTGAACGGGTCGAGGCCGAAGAGATCCAGGTATTCGACATCGAGGAGTGGTATGGCCCCGAATATCAGCAGGAGTATCTTTTCACCGGTCGACATGTCCTGGAGATGCAGGGGTGGCAGTCCCGGTATCCCCTCAACTCCAATGACCGATTCTGCTATCTCCACCACTTCCCGGTCCGCGTAAGGTAGCGGTATCAGTCCAAGTATCACGTCCTCGACTTTTCTCTCTATCCATTCAGACGCCATCTATCTCTCCACCATCTGTGAAAGCAGTTTTACGTTGGTGAGCTCATAGGTGCCGTTGCTCGTCAATGTTAACGTGTTTTGCCTGTGTATGTTCTCCGCGGGGACAGGTATGCTGTTAAAGCCGGGGTCGGGAGTTCTCCTGACCCTGAAACCGTTCAGTTTTACTATCATCTCGCTGTTCGACGGCAACAGGTTGAGGTAGTTAAAGTTGATGTACTCGTTTGTATCTTCTCTTTTTGCATAGTTCAGTTCCGTCTGGTTCAGTGTAAAGTCGAAGCTGACATGGCCCGGGCTCACAGTCCCTATGTAGCGCACGGTCATGTCCACGTTTTCAAGACGGTAACGTGCCCCGCCATCTGTTTCAAAACGGATGGTGTTCATGCCGGGGTGTAGCTCCGCGTTCTGCGTGGTTATCCTGACCTCCTGCGTGGAGCGTACAGTCTTCTGTGAGAAAACAAGGTGGTCGTTCACGTATATCCGGAGGGGTTTTGTCGCGGTCGAGGCGTCCAGCGGGATTGTGAAAGTCAGGTTCGCGTTTACAAAGTTTCTTACCCAGGGTTCGGCCAGCTGGAAATTGTCCATGTATTCGTGGAATTTCCTGTCGTTGACCGTTATCTCGACGTCCTCTATCCTGTAGGTCGTGGAGCCCATTATACCTCCCCGGGTGACCCCCACCTCTATAGTGTTGATGCCGGGGTGGAGCCTGTCCTCCGGGATTTTTATCTCGGGTGTGCCTGTAACCACCAGTTTCTCCTGGAACACCTTTTTGCCGTTGACTTCCACGTAGAGCGCGCCATCACCTTTTTTCCCGAGTACTTCGAAACTCACGTGACCGGATTTCGGGGCGGTTGCGTTGTATTCAAAGGCTATCCTCTGCCCGCCTATGAGACGGTTCCTGAGGATCTGGGTTTCCTGGGTGTAGACCTGGATGTCGCCACGGCCCTCGCCAACCGTAAAACTACCGAAGTTGACCGTGTGGAAGTCCTGGTTTGCATCCCCTATCTTGCCGGGGGACTCCTTTACGAAGACCATCTTCTCTGGAGTTTTCTGGAAACTCATGCCCTCGGAGGCCACGAACAGGACCCCGAAAACTGCGAGTCCTGCGACGAGCACGACCACAAAGTTTTCCTCCATGGTAACAGCTTAATGTTCGGAGGTTTTTATTTGTAGGAGATAAAATCGGCGGTATGAAGCTACTGAAAACCGACAGGGGCGACGGTTATGCCCGGGTCGAGGTGGAGAACCGGGATGACCTCTGGCACCTGAAAGATCTGATAGCAGAGGGAGACCGTATGAGGGCGGTGACGCAGAGGACGAAGAGCGATGGGAGGGAGAAGAAGACCCTGAAGCTGACTCTCGAGGTGGAGAAGACAGAGTACCAGGACGACCGTTTAAGGGTGACAGGCGAGATAAGGAAGGGTGCTGACGACATCGAGCTCGGATACCACACGTTCAACCTGGAACCCGGCAAGGAGTTCGAGCTCTGGAAAGATTTTACAGATGAGGAGTGGAGCCGTCTGCTCGAGGCGGAGCAGAAACAGTCCTACCAGGTGCTGTTCTGCCTCATCGAGAAAGGGAAGGCCGATTTCTTCCTTGTCGAGGAATCCGGGATAACCGATCTTTCCAAACTCGAGGAGAACATCCCCGGGAAGATGTACGCCTCGGACGAAAAGGAAGGCTTTTTCGAAGAGGTCAGGAACGTGATAGACCGTTCGATAGGAGATGTGGACTACCTGGTACTGGGAGGTCCTGGCTTCGAGAAGGAGAAACTGAAGAACATGCTTTCCGGTGAAACACTGGAGAAGACGTTTGTAATCGACACCTCTGTGACCGGTAAAACCGGGTTACACGAGGCCATAAAACGCGGAGCCCTGGAGAGGGTGGTGGAGGACTCCAGGATCGGCCGTGAGACAGAGGTGCTGGAGGAGTTCTTTGAGAGACTCGAGAAAGAGGACCGCGTGAGTTACGGCGAGACCGTGAGAGACCTGGTGGAGAGAGGCGCGGTTGAGAAACTGATAGTAACCGCGGAGAAGAACCGGGAGAACCCTGGACTCGCGGAGAAAGTAGAGCAGAAAGGCGGCGAGGTAGAGGTCATCCATACCGATCACGAGGCTGGCGAGAGACTTGAAAACTTCGGGGGGATCGCCGCACTTCTGCGGTACGAGACCTAGTCGTTAGGCCGCTCTTCCAGTGTAAGTGGGAGGGTTATCCTTTCTCCGTCACGTACCACTGTTACGTTGACCGTCTCTCCAACGGAGACCTCGGTGTTCAGAAAGTTCAAGATCTCCGTTATACCCTCCATCTGTCTTCCGTTTATCGCCACGATGATGTCGCCGCCCACGGTCATCTGGTAACCGTTAACCGTGGCGGTACGGTTGCCGCCCTGGATGCCTGCCCTGTCCGCAGGACTTCCCTCCACGACCTCGATTACAAGGAAGCCTGAGGTCTGGTTGACACCTATGGCCTGGGCAAGGTCTGCGCTCATGGTTCTACCGGAGACGCCTAGCCATGGATGGTCGTAGTCGCCAGCGGCTATTATGGCTTCTGCGGCTCTTCTAACCGTGTTGGAAGGTATGGCGAACCCTACTCCTGTAAAAGTACCTGTCTGTGTCTGTATTGCCGTGTTTACGCCTATAACCTCTCCCTGGATGTTGAGCAGAGGTCCGCCGGAGTTACCAGGGTTGATGGCGGCATCGGTCTGCAGTACGTTAGGTATGGAGAAACCTCCGGCTACAGAGAGCATCCGGCCTTTCTGGGATATTATACCGGCGGTCATCGAACCTCTGAGACCGAACGGGTTGCCTACTGCGATGGCGGTCTGTCCCACCTGCACCTTCGAGGAGTTTGCCAGCTCCAGCGGTTTCAGACCTTTCCTGTCGACTTTCAGAACAGCTATGTCCGTGTATTTGTCCTTTCCAACCAGTTCGGCGTTTAAAGTGACGCCATCGGTAAAGGTCACCTCTATCCTGTTCGCGCCGTCTACAACGTGTTCGTTCGTTATTATGTATCCTTTCTTGCTGTAGACGAAGCCGGAGCCCTGCGAGTCTTGCTCCCCATAGGCTGTTACGGAGACCACTGACTGATCCACGTTCTCGAACAGTTCTATGAGACGTTCCTGCCGGGTCTGGTTTACGTAGACGACTTTCCTCTCCGATTCAAGCTCTTTGACCTGGGCCTGCAGAGAGTCCAGCCGGGAATCCATCATGCTGTATGTGGCGGCTCCGCCCAGAACGGCGCCGAACAGAAGAACAGCGGCGATACCGAAGTACTCTATCTTGGTTTCCATCTTCATGTAGATGGACTGCGGGTCCCAGAATTTTATAACTCATCCAAAGGTGAGCGTGTAGAGCCTGGTTTTCCTCTCCGGCAGGAGCATTATCTCTGCCTCTCTCCGGTCTGTCTCCAGAAGGTTGTACAGACCGGGCCTCTTCACCCGGACAAAGCTTTTCTCGCCGTCGAAACGCAGATCTCGCCCCGCGTCTTTCTCGTCGACATAGCTTCCATCCACCTTTACTGCGAGGTCCTTGACGCCACCGGCCGGATGCAAAACCGCGTTGACTTCACGGGCGTCAAAACTGTAGAAAAGCTTTGAATCCTTCACCGCCTCCAGGTACTCATTCTCCATACTCCATGTTCCCTCCAGGTACACCTTTTCCGGTACATGGAACGTCGGGGCTTCAAGCGTTCTCTCCCCCCGGAAGACACCGTCCTCATTTACACCGTTGCATCGACGATAACCCAGGTAGGTCTCCGGGGAGACATCGGAACGGGTCTCGTGTTCAAGGTCGATGCCCCGGGATTCGATGTCAAGCACCTCCACGATCCTGTCTTCAAGGTCGTGGAGCGATGACTCGCCGATATGCTGCCACACTATCTTCCCGTCATGTACAAGTGTCTGCCTCGGCCAGTACTGGTTGCCGTAGGCCTGCCATGTGGAGTTCTCGGAGTCCAGCGCGATGGGATACTCCAGACCGTGGCGCTCGACCGCCTGCTCCACGTTTTCTCTCTCGCGTTCAAAATCGAACTCCGGTGTGTGGATCCCTAACACGGTGACCTCGGGGTAGGCCTCATGGATTCTCTGCATCAGCGGCAGCATACGGACACAGTTAACACAGCTGTACGTCCAGAAATCCAGGAGATAGGTGCCGTCTTCCAGGCCCTCCGCCTCCCCGTTCACCCAGCCGCTGATGTCCTGAAGCTCCGGGGCCTTCGAGTTGATAACAGGCATGGAAAGGAATTGGTAGTCCAGAAGAAAAACTCTTTCCCCCTCGATTCTATAAACTTCGGATAATAAAAAACAGGCGTGAGACACAGGATTTTCCATTTCACGCCGCTGGGCCGGGCGGACAGGCAGCTGAAGAACTATCTCGGAGAGGTAGAGGAGGGCGTGATGGAGCGCTACGAGAAAGAACTCGGCCGCTACCGGAACGCCAAAATGGTCCAGCTCGCCCTGCTCCTGCTTCTGTACGCCGGCCTGATAACCTCTATAGCCGCCACTATAGGCTTCGGATTGACAGGGCCTGCCCGGCTGGTACAGAAAGTCGCGTCCTACTTCGGGACCGGCCTGATATTCATCGCGTACGTCATCTCCCGCTACTTCACCATGCTCTACAGGGAGAGCTACCACGTCCAGCGCGAGATACTTCTACACCGTGTGGGATAGAAGAATAAGAGAGGGGAAAAAGAAACCGGGCAACCCGTTCGCCCAGATCCGGGCTAAAGATAACGGAAAGGTATTCAGTTCGAATGCCTTCAGCCTGATCGACCTTGGTAAAGGTCGCCGGGACTGGGATTACTGAACGAATTGCCAAACGAAGCAATTCGGAGTTCTTTAAGAAAAAGCGTTCTGAAAGCCATGCAGAGCATGGCTTCTTGCGTGTGAACTGAGCGTAACCAGTTCGCCGGGACTGGGATTTGAACCCAGGAGGGGCGTATGCCCCACCGGTTGTCT
>JBDGSE010000042.1:0-9546 GCA_042217695.1 Candidatus Nanohaloarchaea archaeon
ACTATCATCGTACCCCGGGGCGGTACGGACGGGCGTTCAAATCGCCCCCCTGCCATACTCCTCGCAGAGTTTGATCATGAGTGGCCAGCTCCGCTGGTCGAACGGCGGAACCGGTCATATCGATGGAAACCGACAGCATTTTCGTTCAGATATCCTCCGCCGTCCTATCTCCTCTACGGCTTCAGTTTGTGGCTGATCTTTTCCAGGACGATGAAGTCTTCCCGGTCCACTATCAGCTCGGAGAAGACCGCGAAAGGAATCGCGACAGCGAACACTATACCGATGACCTCCGGTGTTATCGAGGCGTTGGTTGAAAGCTTGACGGCGATGAGGTCCTCTGTTATGCCGAGAAGTACTCCCACAAACAGGAACTCCAGGAATCTCTCTATATGCCTGTGCTTCATAATGGAAGTATCTGGTCGGGCAGTTTTAAAGATAGCTCAGATGGCCTGCACCAGGGTTGCTGCCAGGAATGTTATGGCCCCCGACAGGAAGAACGCGGAGGTCCAGGCAGCCGCCGTGAAACCGATTTTTTTCCTGTCAACAGTCGATCTGTTCGAAACCACCCCGCTTCCTATAACCGACGCTATAACCGCCTCGTTGAAGGAGATAGGTATGCCGAAAAGGATCCCCACCTGGGCGAGTATACCGGCGGTCCCAAGCGCAGCCACGGATCTCCTCGGCCCCAGGCTGGAGTAGTCGTAGGATATCGCCCGGATTATCCTTGGAGAATACATCCAGGCGCCTGCAAGCATGGACAGCCCTCCTATCACCAGCAGAGTTTTCTGTCCTACATCCAGGCTGCTTAAAGGACCTACTGCAAGCCCCACGGCGCTAGCTCCTGCAGTATAGGCAACGTAAGAACCTGTAAGTATCAGAAGGTAACGTATCTGTTTTTCCGAGTTTTCCTTGGAGACATAACGTCTTAGAAGCCTTGCAAAGGAGTATCCAAGTAACACGGAGATGAAAGGTATCAGGAGCCAGTAACCAACGATTTTATGGACTGACGACCACTGAATCGCGTTACCAAAGGCCATACCTCCACCTATAACCGCCCCTATAACAGTAAAGGCAGTGGGCATAGGGTAATCTGTCAGCACAGAAAATATGACGAGAGCAGCAGCTACAAGAAGCGTTATTGCGCCCTGTAAGACCTGTATATCTCCTACAAGAAGACCGGAGCCCACTGTCTGGGTCACGTTGCCTCCCTGCGTTAATGCGCCGAGCAAGGCGAACATACCGGCGAACAGTGCGGACCGGAAAACGTTGAAAGAACCTGAAGAGTTCACAGGTCCGAAAGCGGAGGCCACGCCCGAACTCCCGATCGATACACCCATGAATATGGATGCAAGGACCGCAACCGCTGCCAGAGCGTTTATCATCCCTCTTTTTCCTCTATCTTCCTCTTTATCTCGTCTCTCTTTTCCTCTTCGGATACGTTGATGTTCATCTGGTACTCCCCCTTCTTCTCTTTCACATCGACCGAGAAGTCCTTGGTGTCGAAGTAGTACGAGTTAAAACGCAGTATTATCGCCGAGTAAACCGTCTTCTCGAACCTTCGGAACCATTTCAGTATGCCAGAGTAGAACGGTTTCACGGCGTCCTTCGAGGCATCTTTCACCTCTTCCTGCGGGTTCTGTTTCTCCCTTACTTTCTGGCCTATCTTCTTTACCTTCTCGGAGGCCTCGCCCAGGTCGTTTTTCACCCCTTCGCTCTCCTTTTCAAGAGGTTTTTCCTCGACAGCGGCAGCTTCAACGGTCTTCTCCTTCACGTTCTTCCTGTCATCATCTTCCCGTGGCCGCCAGTCCCTGTATTTTTCGACGGAATCCTCCTCGACCTCGCTCTCCTCCAGTGCCTCCTCAACATCCCGGGCGAACTCCTGGATTTCGTGCCATTCTCCCCTCTTTTTCACGCCAGAGTTGGTCTCCTCGACTTCATCGTCAGCCATGTAAAGTAGAACAGTCCAGGGTCATTAAAAACTCTACCGGATTTCCTCCTTTACAACCGAGTACAGTCGAGAAAACACTCTGTCGCGGGAGGGGGAGCCGTCGATCACCTCGATGTCCTCCTCCAGCTCATCCTCCAGCCTGCGGTAACGCAGCACGACCTCCTCCTGGAAGTCCAGATTCTCGAATATGTTACCGTCTGTACCTCTCTTTTCTACCCTGTCCATCCCGGTCTCGGCGGATACATCCAGTACCACGGTAAGGTCGGGCCGGATCGCGGCACGGTTCAGCTGTTCGACCCAGTCTCTCTCGGCTCCCAGAACTGTCTGGTAGACCAGGGAAGAATGGTAGTAACGGTCGCATACCACTGTCTCTCCCTCCTTCAGCCGGGGCAGGATCTCTTCCTCGAGGTGCACCATCCTGTCTGCGGCGAATGCCAGCGCCACTGCCTGCGGGGAGTAATCTCCGGAGGAGATCATTTCATCGACTTTTTCACCAACAAGATTTTCGGCAGGTTCCGCCGTGTAGAACACGTCCATCTCCTCGGCCAGTCTTTCCGCCTGTGTGGTGGTGCCAGCGCCGTCCGCCCCTTCCACCACGATAAAGGTTCCCGGGTAAGATTCCTCCCTCACGTTGGAACTCTGTGATCCGGTTTTTTTGTAGCCATCGGGAAGATGTTTAAAGATGGGTCTCCACGAAAAAACCATGCTTGAATCAGATGAGCTGAAGAGTATTGCGCTCAGCACAGGGCTTATACTGTTGAACATAGTGGTTATCGCGGTTTTCGCATTCACTCCGCTTGCAAAGGTCTCAAAAACCGTGTTCTCCGTCCCCATAATCGGCATCATATTCTTCGGCGCACTCCTGACGGGTGGCAACTATCTCGCGAAGAGAGGGATACGTAACGACCGGACCGGGACGGCCTCGGCTGGCGCAGCGGTACTGCAGTTCACCTACGGTCTTTTCGGGGCGGGAGCTCTCTCACTCCTTGAACCCGGCGCCTATGCTGCTGTACTCGGGATAACCGCGGTCATAACAACTGGTATCGCCCTGCTCGCCGCTTTACTGGTCTACGGCACAGACCACAACTTCCGGAAATGGGGGATGTACTCCAACTACCTGTTCGGCGGCGTCTTCCTGTTCGGACTGCTGGGGAGTTTAGGGGCGCTATCACCTCTTCTTGTACTGGCTTTCTTCCTGGCTCTCGCTGGCTTCATCGTGTACCTGGTATACGAGATATGGGATATGAAGCAGAGACCTGCCCGGGTGATGATGAACGGCCTCGGAATCTACGTGGCCTACATGGGTGTGTTCGTGGAGATACTCAGGATAGTGGTCGCGTACTACATGGAGGAGTAGCGGAACTGATTTAGGCGGTGCAGGAAAAGAGTACAACATGGAACAGGCTGCCTGGAACATGCTGTTCTCCTGGATAACCGGGTCAAGGTGTTTCATCCCCGAAGGATGCTCCCCGCCGCTTTCAGGTATCGTGGTATACGCCACCCTTCTAGCGGCCATCGCAGGAGGTTACTGGTTCTACACCAGGAGATAGCTCTCAGGAGGAAACCACTCCAGAAAACGACCGGTCTGTTTAAAAGCTCCCGGAGGTGTATGGAACCCATGACAGAGCCGGAGGAACTGTACTTCAGGGACGTCCTGCCGGAGATAGAAGTCTACGCATTCGACACCGGTTTCACCAGTGGCGAGGTATCGGAGCGCCTGGAGTCGTACTCCAGAGGGGAGGTCGAGGATATCCTGGAGTACGTTGCGGAAAGCGACGAGATACAGCACCTCCAGGAGGCCGGAGACCGGTGGAAGATAGACCTTGTCGAACCGGAAAAACCTGAAGAAGGGGAAGAAACGGGGAGAGCACAGATAGCGGGACAGAAGGGCGTCGAGGCGCTGAAACGTCTGGATCTCGACGCAGAAAACCTGTCAAGCTATGTCTATCCGCGGTTGAGAAGGAATCGCAGGGACCTCTACCAGTCCCTGAAAAAGGTGAAGGAGGAGAGCAAGAACTATTTCGATTCGGGAGACCTGGAGAAGTACTGGGAGAAAAACAGGAAAAACATAGGTGTGCTGCTCTCCGGGCTGGCGGCCGCAGGCCTGGTAAAAAAGTACAGCGACTCACGGACTCCAAAACTCTACGAGGGAGACTTCGACCTTGACGAGGTGAGAGAATTCCTTGCCTCGACCCGGGAAGTGGAATCAGTGGAACAGCTCAGGGAGATACTGGAAGAGGAATAAGTCCTCATGGAAACAGCTGGGTCTCCTCACCCCACCTTCCTCCAGCCACTAGCCGGGAACCAGAGTCCAGTAGCACCGATATCTCGTCGGAGAAAACTCCTACAACTCTGGCGTCCTCCATCTCTATGCCGAGCTCCTCGAACGCGTTCTTCAGGCCTATCTCGTTGGCAGTGCCGTCACCCGAGTGTTTTTTCGCCAGCTCCAGGAAATCGAAGTCGGCGGAACGGAAGTATGCAACATCCTTCTTATCCCTCCCTATATCCACGACTATCTCCTCTCCCCCGGCCTGCAAACGGTAGGTCGGCGTTCCACCCTCCAGAGATTTTTTAATCGGCACGTAACTATTTACCGGACGCGACAGATAAGTTTTTCCCGGCAACGGGTCAGGCGTAAAAGTGTTGACACGGGTTAAAGATGTATGAAAGTTGAAAACCTTGGACTACCGGAAAAAGCGAAGCAGGAATACCTGGACTCAGGGATCACCGAGTTAAATCCTCCGCAGGTGAAGGCCGTTGAATCCGGTCTTCTCGATGGAGAGGACATGATAGTTGCATCGCCGACCGCCTCGGGCAAGACGTTGATAGCCGAGATGGCGATGGCCCGGCAAGTTATCGATGAGGGCAGGAAGGCGGTATACATCGTCCCTCTGAAGGCGCTGGCCTGGGAGAAGTACCAGGATTTCGACGAACGATACGAGGACCTTAACGTCCGCATCTCGGTCGGCGACCTCGACGAGTCTGGCTCCGGGCTGGAGACCGCCGACATCGTTATAGTGACCTCTGAAAAACTGGATTCGCTGCTGCGACACAACCCGTCCTGGATACACGAGATAGGTCTGGTGGTAACCGACGAGATACACCTGCTGACCTCCAAAAACCGGGGTCCCACGCTGGAGGTCACGCTGACCCGTCTGAGAGGTCTGCTGGATTTCCAGATGCTGGGTTTGAGCGCCACCATCTCGAACTCCGGCGAACTCGCGGACTGGCTTGATGCGGAACTTGTCGAATCCACCTATAGACCGGTGGAGCTCCAGCACGGCATCTACTGGGGGAACGAGATAGAGTTCTACCCCGAGGACTTCGAAACCGGGGAAGAAACGGCCGAGGGGTTCAAGACCGGCACACAGCTGAAGGAAGAGGAGGAGAAACTGCAGGACACCGAGGTACAGCAGGTGAAGAACCTGCACGACCGCGGGATACTCAACCTGGTGGAGGACACTCTGGATAAAGAAAAACAGGCAATAATATTCTGCAACTCCAGGAAGGGAGCGGAGAAAAGCTCGGACAGGACTGGTTCGGTGGTAAAGGAAGACCTGGACAGGGAAGAAAAACAGGAACTCGAGGAATACGCGGACCAGATAGAAAATGTGCTGGGGTCGCCGACATCGCAGTGCAGGAGACTTGCGAAAAACGTTCGTAAGGGCGCGGCCTTCCATCACGCCGGACTGCTATCGGAACAGCGCACGCTGGTCGAGGAAGCGTTCAAGAAGGGGTTGATAAAGACGATATCCGCCACACCTACGCTGGCGGCCGGCGTCAACCTCCCCGCGTACAGGGTGATCGTGCGGGACCTGAAACGTTACACCGGGGAGGGGATGGAGTTCATACCGGTCCTGGAGTACGAGCAGATGACCGGAAGAGCTGGCCGCCCAGAGTACGACGACCATGGCGAGGCCATATCCATCGCGAAACAGCCCGGGATGAAGGATGAGATACTGGACCGCTACATAGCCGGAGAGGCGGAACGCATACAGTCCAAGCTGGCGGTTGAACCCGTTCTCAGGATGCACACTCTGTCGCTGGTCGCCTCACGTTACTGCTCCACAATGGACGAACTACTCGAGTTCTACAGGGAAACGTTCTACGCCCACCAGTTCGGAGAGATGACGGAGGTCGACAGACAGGTGAAGAAGGTGGTGGATCAGCTGAGAGACTACGAGTTCCTGCGGCAGGACGAACTGAAAGCCACGAAAGTCGGGCGGAGAGTCTCCGAGCTCTACCTGGACCCCGACTCCGCCCACCTGATGCTGGAGTCGATGGAACGCGCCACCGAGAAGGAGACAGAACCGGTGTCGTTCCTGTTCATGCTTTCCCGGACCACGGAGATGCAGCCCCGTTTGCGGGTGAAGGACGATGAATGGAACGACATCGAGAAGGCGCTTTTCGACGCGGAGAAGTACATCCTCGAGGACA
Organism: Candidatus Nanohaloarchaea archaeon; assembly: GCA_042217695.1. Taxonomy (GTDB): domain Archaea; phylum Nanohalarchaeota; class Nanosalinia; order Nanosalinales; family Nanosalinaceae; genus JBDGSE01. The sequence continues at coordinate 6,386 of JBDGSE010000042.1, forward strand.
TCCCGGAGGAGTGGAGCCCGGACTACGAGGACTTCCTTGAATCGATGAAGACCTCTCTTATGATGGAAGCCTGGATGAACGAGCTCGATGAGGAAAAGATAATGAACCGGTACGGTATCGCGCCCGGGGTTGTAAGGGCGAAGATGAGGAACGCAGACTGGCTGGTCTACGCCGCCAAGGAACTCGCGCGCATGAAGGATTACGGTATCATGGACGAACTGGAAAAAATCCGGTTAAGGCTCAAACACGGGATAAAGGAGGAGCTGCTTCCCCTGGTGAAGTACGACCAGATAGGCCGGGTTAGAGCCAGAAAACTCCATGACCACGGGATAAAGAGCCAGGAACAGATAAGAGAGGTCTCGTTCACGAAACTGAAGAAACTTGTGGGGAAGCGGGCCGCCGAGATGCTGAAGCAGCAGGTCGGACAGGAGAACTACTTCGACAGGGAGAACATAATGGATTATTTTGACTGAACTAGAACTCTATTGTATACCCCTTGCGAGACCTTCCGAGATCCGCCTCCAGTTCCGCCGGCAGTGATTTCCAGAACTTCTCAAGGGCCTGTACGGACACCTCTCCACGTTCCAGATGGATATAGCGGGGATCACCCTCTCTCTCGTAGACCACGGTATCTATACGGCCGGTATCGGCCGGAAGCCCTGCCAGAATCTCTGCAACCTCCTTTATTCCCTGCTCAGCGGCTTCGTTCAGTTCAGGCTCATCAGGTCTTTCCTCCTCGGATTCATCGTAGAGATAGGCCTGGTGCTGGCCTGCATCACGTTCCAGGATACGTGCGAACGCATCAGGGGAGATATAGAACGCCGTTTCCTCCGGTCTCGACTCCAGTTCTTCTCTAACCGCCTCAGCCGATAAATCCTCCGGTTCAAATACGTCATCAACGTAAAGAATCGATTCGCCGGCAACATATTCATCTATAGATGGCTCCTCGGAAAATTCCTCGGGGCCCTCCTCTATTTCGTGGATCTCCTGGTTCGAAGCCACGTATAAGCTGCGAAAAATCTTTTTAAATGTTTTGGGGTTCGCAGGCGATTATTCAGAACCTTTCCTCTATCCTTTCAACCACATCACTACTTCCTACAAATACAGGCGTTCGCTGATGGATTTCTTCCGCCTCTACCCGGAGAATCGACCTATCTCCATCGGTGGACGAACCTCCCGCCGTTTCAAATATCTTGGCCACAGGATTAGCCTCAAAAAGCAATCTAAGCTTGCCTTCAGGCGCATCCGTCCTCCAGGGGTAACCGAAAACGCCGCCATGGTGCAGGGCCTGGTTGACGTCGCCCACAAAGGCGCCTCCATACCTGAGCTTTAGTTCCCCGGATATCTCGGATTCGAAATCGCGGAAATCGTCGTCCCAGTTCTTGTTGCCTCCGAAACCGTAAATATAGGCCTCAGGAACCTCTATATCTTCCGAAGCAAGGTGTAACTCGACCTGGTCCCCGGAAAGCTCTTCAAGGACGTACTCATTTACTTTCCCATCTCTAGCGACTGTAAAAGTAGTTAGAGGGCCGTAAACAACGTAGAAACTTGCCACCAGGTTCTTGCCCTTCGTCGGAAGTTCCCCGTCGTATATGCCGACTATCGTCCCCACCAAGTTGTTGGTCGGGATGTTCGAGGAACCGTCCAGCGGATCTACCGTTACGGAGAGACCTTCCCCGCAGTCCACGATCCCTTCCTCTTCCTCGGAGGCGAACTCTCCCACGCCTTCTATAGATGTCAGCTCCTCCCTCAGGAACTCGTTGGCCCACACGTCAGCTTCTAACTGTTTCTCGTCGCTGGGGTTCTCCTCCCCCACGTATTCTCTCCTGTGAAGAAGGCCTGAAGATATGTGTGGAGCTGCCTCGGCCACCTCATGGAGCACCTGGTCGACGACGTCTTCCCTGTCCATCGTTCAGTCCTCGAAGATAACCTTTTCGAGTTCATCAAGTATTTCATCAGGTTCCTCGCGCTGGAAGATATTTCTCCCGACCGCGAGACCGTTAGCCCCTGCATCGATGGTGTTCTGGACGTCCTCCAGGAAGGCCTCGTCGCTTCTCTTGGAACCTCCGGACATCACCACCTTGGTCTTTCCGGTCACATCCACCACATGTTCCATGTCCTCTCTGGAGCCAGGGTACTTCACCTTGACCATGTCCGCCCCCAGTTCAAGTCCGAGTCGGGCCGCGTACGCGATAACGTCAGGATCCGTGTCTCCATCGTAGTCCGGGTTCTCCTCTATGCCCTTCCCGCGAGGGTACGCCCACATCACTACCGGGACACCGTACTTCCGGGCCTCTTCCTGGACCTCCCGGAACTCCTTCCACATCTCGTCCTCGTGAATCGAGCCGGCGTACATCGTGTAACCCACGGCGTCGGCACCCAGTTCCTCAACCGCGTATTCAACACTACACTGTTTCGGCGAGTAGTAGTCCTCTCTTTTTGCCAGATTCGAGTTCCCGTTCAGTTTCAGCAGCAGGTTGACCTCGTCCTCGTACTCGGGATAGTATGCCTCGGCCACACCTTTCTGCACCGCTATACACGTCACCGCGTCGTGTTTCGCGACCTCGAAGACGTGGCGTGGATCCGTGCTTTCAGGGTTGGGTTCGAAGTCCACGGGCCCGTGCTCCGTCCCGTGGTCGTACGCAAGTATCAACGAGTTTCCGTTCCGGGTAACAGAGGAGTCATCCATCGATTTCATAATACAACGTATTACTTTCCGGGACTTAAAGTTGTTTCGCAGCCGAAGAAGACTTCAAGACTTTCCAAGAACAGGTAAACAATGGTATTGAAAAGTTCACAGGACTCACTGGAGACGGGAGAGAAAGCACCGGATTTCGAACTGGAGGACTACCGCGGCCAGAACGTGTCCTTGAAAGACCTGGACAACTACGACGGAGTGCTCGTGGTCTTCATGTGCAACCACTGCCCCTACGTCCAGGCCCAGGTAGACGAACTGAAGAAACTCGACGAGGAGTTCTCCTCGATAGCTCTCGTGGGGATCAACCCGAACGCGGAGACCCACCCGGATGACAGCGTGGAAAAGATGGAGGCGTTCGTGGAGGAGAACGACCTCGAATTTTACTATCTGGCGGACAGGGAGCAGGAAGTCGCGGAGAAGTACGGCGCGGAATGCACCCCCGACCCTTTCCTGCTGGACTGGC
>JBDGSE010000043.1:0-5649 GCA_042217695.1 Candidatus Nanohaloarchaea archaeon
CTACATCACGCAAAAATATAATGCGCTCATCTTGGCTCTCTCGAGCTATACACCCAGACACTCGTCGTGCCGGGTATCCTTACACTCCTAGTTAAACCTTATAAATGGTCTGTCCTTTCTAGAACACGATGTAGAGTTCGCCGTTCTCCTTCTTGACAGGGCCTCCGATCGATCCCCTGCCCTGCGTCTTCTGCGGTGAAAGCCCCTGGAGCTTCCCGGTGTTGTCTGTGATGATGTAACGCCATCCGTCCTCGGTCTTCTCTATAGGATCGACCTTTACACCGGAGAGCTTGATCTCTTCATCGAGGTACATGTCCTCGTTCTTCTTGAGGTCTGCGATGCTGGAGACACGGGTCATATCAACCGCGTCCTCCATGCCGGGAGAGTGAACGCTGCTGTAATAGTAGTAGGCTGCCGCGGCCGCACCAGCGATAAACACGATCAATATGACTGCGACCCAGGGAATTCCTCCTCCTTTCTCCGGCTCCCGGATCATTACGTTTTTCTCGACTGAGCCCGTCCTAATCGAGTGTTTTCCTCCTTCAAGCTCCAGCTGGAAGCGGACGGTTTCGACCTTGCCCGGTCCGACTTCCACGGTTTTCTGGCCGTAGACTTCTCCATCAAGCCGGAGAGAAACTCTATGGCTTCCAGAAGCAGTTCCAACGTTTTCAAGGAAAACAGTTGCGTTGAGTGATGCCGGCGCGGTTTTTCCTCCCTCAAGTTTCAGGTTCTTCACGTTTATCCGTGGTTCACTTCTGACATTTCCCGAGGTCACCGCGAAGTACGAGAAGCCCGGCGTCCTCGCACTGAACTCGTAACTTGAAGAAGTTTCTCCTGTCTTTCTGGTGGTGTAGCTCTCCCACGATCCCCTGTATCTCTGGAGGCTGGTCTCCTCGACCTTTGCCCGGGAACGTTCAAACCATTGCTTTGAAACTCTGAACTCGATGGTTGCGTTCACAACCTGGGAATCGTCCAGCCCTGTAAACGATACTCCCTCGTAGCTGTAGACGAGGGAGGAAGGCTCTTCGACTCCTTGAGGCCGATTAAGACCGAGGTAGCTGTACTCCAGCCTGGTGTCATTTACATCTTCAAGCGAGTTGAACTCTATTCTTTCGACTACCTCGGCGTTTTCGAAATCGATTATAACTTTCTGTCCCTCCTGGAGCGATCCCACATCCTTTGAAAAACTGCCGTCCGCGACCGAGACGTTCACGAACCGGGTCGAAGGTTCTTCCTCGGTTCCTCCTGTAAACCCTCCGGTGAAGCCGCCTCCAGTTGAGGTTGTACCATCCGTGCTATCTGTGTTATCGGTTTCGTTACCCCCCGTGCCTCCGGTGTCGGTCGTGTTTGCATCGGTTGTGAAGCTCTTTACCGAACCGTTGTAGACTGTTCCGGAGTACTTTAACTGGGCGCGGTAGTCGTAGGAGGTGTTGGGTTCGAGACCGATCAAATCCTGGGAGAAACTTGTAGAAGAGACAGTTTTCCAGACCGTCTCGTTTTGAAGCGAGTCGTTGTACTGGAACCTTACATCGACCGAATCCTCGATCCCGTTGTAGCTTACAGAGCCTTCAAGCGTCGCAGACTCCATGCCTATATTCGAGGCGGATCCTGTAGAGACCGAGGGCGGTCCCGGACTCGGATAGTTCGAGATATTGATTTCCTCGGATCCTCCTGACGTATACTCCAGGGTTTTCGAGCTATTCCATCCCTCGACGAAGACGTAGTAAGTTCCGCTGCCGTAGAAGTTGAAGTCGTAGTATCCATCCGAATCGGTCAGGCCGTATCCATCCACGTTCCCGTTCTCATCTACGACCGTGACGTTCGCGTCCGCAACCGGATCCTGGGAGTTTTCAAAGGTAACGTTGCCGTAGACGTTCTGCGGAGGAGCGGGCTGTGCCGCAGCCAGCGAGGGAGCCAGGATTAGGGCGGTCGCCAGAAGCAGCTTTAGAACAATATCTTTCCGGTATCCCTCGTTCTTGGACATAGAAACTACCTCAGCTGAGCTACGCCGGCACTGGTCTTGTTATCCATGTAGACCCAGTATCCTTCTCCGGTTGTTGCATTGTTTTCCTCGTAGTAGATTCCCTCGTCCGAATTGATCGAGCTGTACGCGTAGTAGGCATCTATGCTGAACGCCGAGGTGAATTTCGAAATATTCATCCATCTGCGGAACCCGATCATGTTCCATCCCTCGTAAAGTGTAAGCTGGTCAGGAGCTAGATCGTCGTAACTGTCCGGGTTCTTTACCTCTGCCAGGGTTCCATGAATCTCCAGTCTTCCTTCTCCTGTGGTATTCACCCAGTAACCCTTACCAGCTTTTAATTCTTCCAGACTGTTGTCGGCTTTGTCAGGGTCGTAAACCTTCCAGGTATCCGTCGAGGCGTTGTATCCCCATATCTTTTCGATTGTCGTCCCGGAGATACTGCTCACGACTTCTTCTACTGTCTTGTCGCCGAGGTAAAGCGGGATCGAGAGGAAGTTCCATCCTTTCTCAAGCTCGTATCTTTTTTCCTCCAGCTGGATCTGGAGTTCTACAGTCTGATTGTTCCAGCCGTTGATCGTCTTGACGTTTACCTCGCTTGTTATGTTTATCGCTGCTCCTCCCAGCTTTGCGGTCAGGTTCGCCTCCGCAAATCCTTCGCTGTCGGTCGTGGACTGGTCGTTCGTCAGGTTGATCCATCCCTCCTTGCCCGAGGTGGAGAACTTGACTTTTTCGCCGTTTATTATGTTGCCTTCGCCGTTGTTTACCGCGGTACAGCTGTCTGTAACCCTGATATCCATCGAACGGTTGCTGTAGAGGGTGGCGTCGCTCTTGTATACTTCATCGAAGTCTGTCGAGACATCCATTTCGATCTCTCCAAGCTTGCTTTTCGCGACCACGGTAGTGTTTATCCTGTTGCCCATCACGTCGATCGAGGTCACGTTGTAGACGTATGTTCCGTTCTTGACCGGGTCGAAGTATCTGAACCGTATGTCTGTTGCGGTGTCCTTGTTGAACGATTTAATTTTCTCTCCATCCCGGTATATCGTGAAGTTTGTGACTCCTGCACCGTCGTCGTGCGACTCTATATCAAGTCCTATTCCACAGGACTGGTTGTTTGCACTCACAACGGTTTCAGGCGGCGCCCCGTCAAACCCGTAGGTTGCGAGCGGACTCCCGTAAGACGAGGTCCAGTTGTTTCCGGCGCGGTCCGATTCATTTATCCATAGCCTGACTTTTTCATCTGAACCAAGACCTGTGTCATCGATGGTCAGATTCACTGTTTTCTCGGTCGTCGCCGTTGTAAGATTGATTTTCTCGCTGTAGTTTGTACCTCCAAAGTTGTATCTAAGGTAGAAAGCATCTGTCGGCAGCGGGTTGTTATCCTTCAAGGTAAGATTCAGGTCTCGATCCGAACTCGTGGACTGGATATAGTAAGAGCCATCAACTCCTTCTATACCTCCTTCAAGATCGGTGAGGTTTCCTTCCGGCTTCGTGTTATCGACAACGAGAGTCTTCCCGCTCTTATAGCCGGTCAGACCGACTTTGTCGGTTATCGAAAGGTTGAGAGTGTAAGAACCTTCCGCCAGGCCTGTATTGTTCAGGTCTGCAAGTATCCAATCCGTGACCGTGCCTGTCGAATCGTCCGGATCCGTGTTGTTGAACTCGACCCCTGTTCCCTGTATAACCAGTTCTGCAACCTCGGCACCGCTCCCGTTCTCGGTGAAGTTGAATTTCAGACTGAACGTGGTATCGCCGTCCTGTGTCGATCGATAGATCGTTCCCTCCGGCTGGAGGATCTGTAACTCGCTGGGAGGGGATTCATCCACGGTTGCCGTTGCCGTTCCCGGCAGATGGTCGTAGGTCGCCTCGATTATATCGGATTTCGTGACCGAAATATTATTGTCTGTGTCCGGCCCCTGGTACCGGGAAAGGATTATTTCGGCAGTGAATGTATTGTTGGCGGTCTCTTCCAGCGTTGGGGTGGCAGTATCCCCTGTATCGCTACTTTTAATCTTGACTCCAGAGATATGGGCCGGTTCACCGTCGTCAAGCGCCGATTTGTTGTAAACTATTACTGTGGCATTTTCCCCTCTCTGGTAGAAATCCTTCCTGAACTGGATGTTGGATATCGACACCTTCCCTCCTATATCGGTTTTTGTTACCGTGTTGCCGGATTGATCGTATATTTTCAGCGTGAAGTTGTAGACATTTCCGTGAGTTATTCCCTTACCTGTCGTGCTGTTTGGCTGATCGAGATCCAGTTCAGCAGTCTGATCAACTATCGGCCCGGATTCTCCCTCATCGCTAAGAACCCAGGTCGCAGTGTTGCCATCCCCATCATGTAATGTGACATTGACTCCTGCCGGATTGGACTCATTGTATCTGTAACCCACTGTAAGGTTATCATTGACCATCTTGGCGATGTTCCTCGATGGCTGCGTGAGGGCTACATCGTGAGGCGCCTGGTTGTCGAAGTAGAAGTTCCAGTCGATCGAGGTCTGGTGATCTACCGTGTCGTTGATCGTGATGTTTACCGTGATCTTGTCGGAGTTGTCGTAGAAGAACTCCGGAGATTTCGAGGCGTTGATGGTAAGATTCGTGGAACCGGCCTGGTGGAGGACATGCGGATCGCCTGTGCCCGCGTATTTCAGGAGATCGGTTGTCGAGTTACTTACCGTGATGTTTACGGAGCTCCAGTCGACCTGCCCGTCCTCATCTGTTATGTCCATCGAGATGAGCTGCTGCGGGTTGTTAGTGGCCGACCCAGGTTTTGGAGTCCTGTTCGCGTAGTTTGGCGAATCTCCATCGACGTACATCCTCACCCAGCCGTATCCTGTGGAGTTCCAGCCTCCATCGTCTTTGGCAGTGAGGTTGAAGTAGAGTGTTTCTCCCGATGCCGGCGGCTCATCTATGCCACTGTATGTGGTCCAGTCATCTCCAGGATTAAATGTGTAGAGATCTCCGCTATGTTCGGTGAAATAGGAATCATCAAACGTGTGGTACCCCCCAGTATAGTTTACCGTTATGGCCAGAGAGGGCTTTTTAACCGTTCCATCTGTGGCGCTTATCGTGAAATTGTAGGTATAGGCTTCGACCTGTGTCTCCTGTATGTAGGTCTCGTTAAGGCTTTCAGTGTCGGAGAATGTAGGTTGCGCCACAACAGTTCCCGAGAAAACCATAAGAGTTACGGTCAGCGCGATCAAGTTTAGAATCCTGCGGGATGGTCCTGATGTCTGGTCCTGGAGTTCGCGTTGGTCAGCCATACATCTAAATGAGACTTTCTTCTTGTCCTATTTATTAACTTTGTTATCTACGGGTCTAAACCCGGCGAAAACTCTGATCTTTCCGGTCTGGGAGCCGTTTTCAACCCCCCAGGAAAACATGTGTTGTCGGAAACACCGGTGTGGAGGAGTAAATAGGGGTGAAAACAGGTCAGCGGGCCTCGATCGCCTCGACCAGTTTCCGGGCCGCGATCATGTAGGCCGCCTCCCTGCCGTATACATCTTCCTCTTCGCGGAGTTCACGGAACTCGAGGTATGCCTGCTTGATGTTGTCTTCAAGCTTTCCAAGAACTTCTTCACGGCTCCAGTACTCTCCCGTTCTGTTTTGAACCCACTCGTAGTAGGAGACAGTAACACCGCCAGAGTTCGCGAGTATGTCCGGTA
>JBDGSE010000044.1:0-18925 GCA_042217695.1 Candidatus Nanohaloarchaea archaeon
CATGCTTGACGACCTCTTCCTTCCTGAAAAAGTGGCAGTCGTAGGAGCCTCCAGAGAGGAGGGAAAAACCGGTCACGAGGTATTCGACAACCTGCTCCACGACTTCGAGGGAGAGGTGGTCCCTGTAAACCCGAACGCCGACGAGGTACACGGCGTAGAGGCAGAGGACTCGGTTCCGGGAGACACTGACATGGCTGTCATAGCGGTTCCTTCCAAGATAGTTCCGGAGATCATGGACGATCTGGCCGCGAAAAACGTTTCAGCGGCGATAATAATCTCTGCCGGTTTCTCCGAGACAGGGAACGAGGATCTGGAGAAAGAGGTGCTGGAAAAAGCCGAGGATAACGATATCGCGCTCTTGGGTCCTAACGTGCTCGGACTCATAAACACGGAGAACTCGATGAACGCCTCTTTCGCCTCGAAGATGCCCTCCCCGGGCGATATATCCTTCATGTCCCAGAGCGGGGCTTTCTGCACCGCTATACTTGATTACGCGAAGGCCGAACACCTTGGTTTCAGGCATTTCGTCTCGCTGGGAAACAAGGCGATGCTGAACGAGGTGGACTTCCTGAAAAAGTGGAGGGAAGACGAAACAGAGGTGATACTTTCCTACACCGAGGGAATCGAAAACGGTCGGGAGTTCATGGAGGAGGCCCGGAAAACCGCCCGCCACAAACCTATCGTGGTTGTTAAATCCGGGAGAACAGAGAAAGGCGGTGAAGCCGCCTCGACCCATACAGGCAGCATAGCGGGAAGCTACCAGGCCTATGAGGCCGCGTTCAGGAAGGCAGGGGTAATAGAGGCTGAATCCAACCGGGAACTGGTGGATTTCGGCCGCGCTTTCTCATACCAGGACTTGCCCGAAGGAAAAAACGTTGCGGTCGTAACCAACGCAGGAGGCCCGGGAGTGGTGACGGCCGACGAGATATCGGAGCACGGTCTTGAACTCGCGGAGTTCTCCCCGAAGACAGAGGAAAAACTGGAGGAGTTCATGCCGGAGGAGGCCTCGATACACAACCCTCTTGACGTTATAGGGGATGCAGGCCATGAACGCTACAAGAAGGCGCTGGAAACTGTTTCGGACGAGGAAAACGCTGACTCGGTTCTCGTGCTACTGACGCCGCAGGCCAACACCGAGATAGAGAAGACGGCGAAAACGATAGTCAAAGCCTCTGAAGAGACCGATAAACCGGTTTTCGCCTGTTTCCTGGGCGAGAGAGATGTCTCTGCCGGCGTGGACATACTTGAAGAAGGGGGTGTGCCCGATTTCCGGGACCCTGTGGACGCCGTTAAAACACTGAGGTCGATGAACCAGTACCGGCGCTTCCTGGAGGAGGAAGAGACTTTTGTCGAGGTAGAGCACGATGAAGAGAAGGTTTCGGAGGCGATGGAAGATGTTTCCCGCTACGAGAACGCCGAGAAACTGCTGGAGGCCTACGGTTTCGACTTCCCGCTTACGAAAGTAGCGGAGACTCCGCGGGAGGCAGAGGAAGCGGCCTCCAAGGTCGGGTACCCGGTCGTCCTGAAGATAGATTCTCCGGACATCAGCCACAAGACCGATGTAGATGGGATAAGGGCCGGGCTGGAGAGCCGGCAGGAAGTGAACCAGGGATACCAGGAGATAGTCGATTCGGTCTACGACAACAGGCCGGGCGCAGAGATAGAAGGTGTGCAGGTACAGGAGGAGATGGACGGGCTGGAGGTCGCGCTAGGCATGCAGAGAGACCCTCAGTTCGGCCCGATGGTGATGGCGGGCCTTGGCGGCATCTACATCGAGGCCCTTCATGACGTGTCGTTTGGTGTGGCGCCGATATCCGAGGAGGAGGCCGAGGAGATGATAGAGGAGCTCCGGTCCCACGAACTTTTCGAAGGGGTCCGCGGGGAAGAACACTCGATGGAACCGGTGAAAGAGGCCATAATCCGGCTTGGAGAACTCGCTCTCGACAACGAGAACATCCGGTCGATAGACATCAATCCCCTGATACTGAAGCAGAAATCCGCCTACGTGGCCGATATCGAGATAGACCTGGAAAAATAAATACTGGTTTCTCCCATTAGAGTTGTGGCGGATACCCGGGACATCTTCGACAGGCTGGCCGAGGCCAAGCTCCAGGACTTCACAGATCCGGAACTGGTCGAGCTCCACATGAAGGCGGCAAACCACCTGGAGGAGGCAGTGGTCCAGGAATACGACGGCAGGGGCGACCAATCCGAATACGAGGCCCGGCTAGCGGAGAAAAGACTGGAAAGTTTCCGGTCGACAAGGGACTGGAAGGGTTCTCTCTACGACCGCTCCTAGAAAGATGTCTCCCCTATCTCCACTTTTATGTCGCCGGTGAAAACCGGCATCTTTACAAGCTGGTCTATCCCGTAATCCCGGGCCTTCTCCAGGAAGGCCTCCCGCGACTCTCTCCCCGGTTCGAGCTCCTTACCGAACTCTGCCAGCTCGTCTACCGCCTCTGATCCCGGTCTTTCGTAGGCATATGGTTCGTCCATCACATGTTCGGGTATCTCCTCGAGAGCCTGTCTGGCAAGTTCGAAACGGCCAGGTAGTTCGCCTTCAAGGGTTTCTTCCCGGAGCACCATGTACTCCGTGTAGTCCATCAGGCCTGTCCTGGCGGTCTCCGGGTATTCCCCGAGCGGCCGGGAATCGAACTGTAACAGGTCTTCCCCGTCCTCAAGGTAGAAGAAGACCGTGGGTTGTGACATAGGATGTTCTGAGAGCCTGAATTATTTATCTCGCCCGGAAGAGTTTAGAAGTTTGAGATGGATTTCCTGTCCATGGTAGACAGAGTAAAGGCGCTGGAGACACACTCTAAAAATCCTGGCAAGATATCCGTGGAGGCCTCCGTGGAGATAGAATCCCGGGAAGACCTTGACATGGTCTACACGCCCGGGGTGGCGGAGCCCTGTAAAGAGATCGATGCCGACAGGGAGAGTGTATACGAATACACCTCGAAGGGAAACCTTGTGGCGGTTGTGTCGGACGGTTCTGCTGTACTCGGCCTGGGAGACATAGGGCCTGAGGCCTCGATGCCGGTTATGGAGGGCAAGGCCAACCTGATGAAGAAGTTCGGAGGCGTGGACGGTTTTCCCGTCGTTCTGGATGCCGATGGACCCGGAGAGATAGTTGAATCTGTTGAAAGGATGGCGCCGACCTTTGGAGCTATCAATCTCGAGGACATCAAGGCCCCGAGATGCTTCGAGGTAGAGCAGAGACTGAAGGAACGGCTGGACATCCCGGTTTTCCACGACGACCAGCACGGCACCGCCATAGTGGTTCTTGCGGCACTGGAGAACGCGCTGGAACTTGTTGACAGGGATCTGGAGGAGGTCAGGATCGCTATCAGTGGGGCGGGAGCCTCAGGTATCGCTGTGGCAAACTTCCTGCTCGACGCCGGCGCTGGAGAGGTAGTGGTCTCTGATTCAGAGGGCATCCTCCAGGAAGACGATGAAAACCCGTACAAAGCGGAGCTTGCAGCCAGGACGCCCCAGGAGGAGGGCGGGCTCGAGGACGCCATGGAGAGAGCGGATGTCTTCATAGGGCTCTCTGCAGGGGGGATAGTTTCGCAGGAGATGGTTGAGTCCATGGGAGACGATGCGATAGTTTTCGCGCTTGCCAACCCTGAACCGGAGATAATGCCTTCCGAGGCAAAGGATGCGGGAGCCGAGATAGTGGCCACAGGCCGCTCCGACTTCGAGAACCAGGTCAACAACTCTCTGGCGTTCCCCGGCGTCTTCAGAGGTGTTCTTGATGTAAAGGCCTCTGAGGTAAACGAGGAGATGAAGATAGCGGCTTCGGAGGCCATCTCGTCATCTGTGGAGCCTCGAAAAGATTCTATAGTCCCTGAGACCCTTGACCGGGAACTGGCAGAGGATATAGCCCGTGCGGTCAAGCAGGCCGCTCGGGAAACAGGTGTTGCGAGGGAGTAGGCCTTTAAGGAGCTTCGAGAATTTAAGGGTATGGACGCTCCCGACGAATTTTCCGGCCAGCTCGACGGGCTTGACGCCGGACTAGTGGCTGATATAATAGAGGAGGTCTTTGATGGTTCTGAGCTGGAGCTGGGAGTTCTCTCACAGCAGGCCTTTGAGGACGTGTTTCCCAACTATGTCCGGTTTGGCTGGTCCAAGGTGCCTGGTGAAACGAATTATATCTGCCCCCATGGAAACAGGGCGGAGGCCAAGGAGGGATCCGGGTCAAGGGAGTGTGGCTGTCCATCGCCGGGAGCGGTCCATCCCGAGTCCTACAGGCGGACGTTGACACGGACAAAATCCTATTCAGATCTCCAGCAAAAGGTCGGGGAGTTACGGGATAACGGTGTTTCAAGGGAAGAGGGGGAACAGATGTTCCTCCCTGGATCTTAGTCCTGGAGCGGTCATCGATTGGTTTAACTGTAAGGTGTTAATCTTACCGTATGGAAGAAGAGGTAAAGCAGCACTACATCCGTGCCGGAGAGGCGATACAGAAGGCCCGGAAAACCGCGCGCGAAGTTGCAAAACCCGGTACGAACCTGAAGGTCATCTCTGACACTATCGAGGACCAGATACGGGAGGCCGGGCTTGAACCCGCGTTCCCCGTGAACCTTTCGATCGATGACGAGGCCGCCCACTACACCCCTCCGCCGCAGGAAGACCGCGAACTGAAACCGGATGACGTCCTGAAGATAGATATCGGCGCACATTCTGACGGTTACATCGCAGATACAGCGCTCACGGTAAATCCCTCCGGGAGCCGCCAGGAGATGATAGACACTGTTGAAGAAGTGCTTGAAGCCGCCCTGGATTTCCTGGAGCCGGGCAGGACGGTCGAGGAGTTTGGCGCCCACGTCGAGTCCCAGATCCCCGACGGGTACGAACCCATACGGAACCTGACAGGTCACTACCTGGGGCGTTACACTCAACACGCAGGTGTTTCGATACCCAACGTGGATAACGGTTCCAGCCACGTGTTCAGGGAGGGCGACGCTGTTGCGATCGAGCCTTTCCTCACGGATGGCAGCGGTCAGATAAAGGAAGGCGCTCCGGGAAACATCTACAAGATGGAGTCCGACAGGAACGTCCGTGGAAGGGTGGAAAGAAGAATGCTCGGCGAGATAAAGACTTTCGACGGCCTGCCCTTCACCACTCGCTGGTTTGATTCCTACACGGGGAGGGAAAAGATGGCGATGAAGAAGCTGGTGGATGCCGGCATAGTACATTCCTACCCTGTCCTCAAGGAGATAAACGGCGGTACAGTGGCGCAGGCGGAGCACACCGTTCTTGTGGGTGCGGATGACGGCGAGAACGTGGTAACTACTCGTCAGGGTTGAACTCGCACAGGTCGGGGTCTCCAAGGTCGGACAGGTAGTAGAGCAGGAGAGCCAGGCCGCCTATCCTCACCAAGTCGCCGCTGAAAGGCATCGCCGCCAGCGCCCCTGTGAAACCGAGAAGCCCGATTATTCCTGCTCCGCAGGAGGCGCAACCGCTTACCAGTATCCCTGGCAGTACACCAGCGAAGGCCTGCGCTCCTGAACGGGCGGAGATAGCGAAACTCACCAGGGCCACACCGGTCAGGGGAGCGTATAGTGCTGTTATGAAGAGCGTGTTGTAGCCCATGCTTGCCGCTATGTTCAGGCTGAGGTCTTTAACCGCTATCAAAGTCGGTAAAAACCCGGAGGAAATCATCTGCATGGAGTAACCTGGGAAGGAGCTCAGCACCAGCAGGGAATAGGCCACGAACGTTATGGCTGTGACGGAGAACAGTCTTTCTGGGCTGCGTCCCATCGCGCGGAACGAATCCTCTACCGCTCTAAAGCGTTTCTCCAGCAGAGCCATTTTATTCGGCCAGTTCAGATTCTATGGCTTTTTGGAAGTTCATGAACGGCTGCGCCCCGACTATCTTCTGGTTCTCCACGAATACTGTCGGCGTGCCGCCTACACCCTTTCTCGATCCCTGCTGGAAGTCTTCCCGTACTTCCGGGAGTTCTTCTTTGTTGTTGTAGCACTGTTTGAACTGCTGGACGTCGAGGCCTGTCTGTTCCGCCCACCGAACCATGGAACGGTCGAACAGCGTCTGGTTGGTCTTGTAGAGGTTGGTAAGCAGATCCTTGTTGTTGAAGAACCCTTTCTGGAACGTCCAGAACGCCTTGACGTCCTGGTTGAGCGCGCATTCGGAGGCTATTGCCGCGTCCACTGCCCAGGGATGTATGTTGCTTAACGGGAAATGCTTGTAGAAGTACTGTACTTTCCCTTTGCTTATGTAGTTCTTGACTATGTCCTGGTAGGCGCCTTGGTGGTAACGATTGCAGAACGGGCATTCAAAGTCCTCGTAGGCCACCATGGTTACCTCTGCGTCCGGGTTCCCTATGTAGGGTTCTCCAGTCACCTTGGCGGTGAGGTTATCCATGGGCTCGGAGGAGTCCGCGATCCCTGTCGGGATGCCCTTGTAGGGGTATTCCGTGTTCTTCAGTTCCACGAGCCTCGAGTTGGATGGAGAACTACCGGCTTTACCGACATCTCCGGCCATGAGAGACATCCCGAAACCGCCGAGCACAAGTCCGAGGAAGAAAGATAGTGCGAGAGCCTGGTTCAGGCTGAGCACGAGTTTCTCTCCTCTTGGAAGTATGCCGGAACTGTTTCCTGTCTCGTCCATGCTTTTCTCATCTCCTTCATGTGCCTGTGATTTGTGGACCTTGAGTCCTCTCTGGGAGTCGAAACTCCTGCCGCATTCGTCGCACCGGTGTTCCTCGGCCATGGTTTAATTCTGTTGTACCGATCGATTAATAAGGGCGGGGTTACCTCCGGGTTACGCCATCTAGGCGTAGTAATCCGGAGTTTCTTCCTCCCCGCTCTCGATCTCCTGCATCTTCTGTGTCATCCGGCGGTACTGGTCCATGTTCTGGTCGGTAGCCGTCGGGTTGACCTCTTCGACCGCCTCCTCGAAGTCTTCCATCGTGACTTCCTCTCCTTCGCTTCTTATCGCATTCATGCCCGCCTCTCTACAGACGGATTCGATGTCACTGCCCACGAACTTCTCGGTTTCGGAGGCAAGCCTTTCGAGGTCGACGTCCTCCGCCAGAGGCATGTCACCGGTGTGTACGTCGAAGATCTTTCTCCGGGCCTGTTCATCCGGGACAGGTATCTCTACGGTACGGTCTATCCTTCCAGGCCGCATGATAGCAGGATCTATCATGTCCGGCCGGTTGGTCGCGGCGATGACTGTCACGCCTTCAAGGGACTCTATGCCGTCCAGTTCTGTCAGCAGCTGGTTTACGACCCGGTCGCCGACCCCGGAGTCCATCCGGGAGCCTCTTCTCGGCGCTATCGAATCTATTTCATCTATGAACAGGATGGTGGGTGCGACCTGCCGCGCCTTCTTGAATATTTCTCTGACCGCTTCTTCCGATTCCCCGACGTACTTCGAGAATATCTCCGGGCCCTTTATCGAGATGAAGTTGGCGTTCGCCTCGTTGGCCACGGCCTTCGCCATCATGGTCTTCCCGGTTCCGGGCATGCCGTAGAGCAGGATGCCCTTCGGGACCTCGATACCCATGTTGTCAAACCGGTCAGGGTATTTCTGCGGCCATTCGACCATTTCCCGGAGCCGGTCCTTGGTGTCTTCGAGGCCGCCTATGTCATCCCATGAAACCTTTGGGACTTCGACCATGACCTCTCTCATCTGGGATGGTTCGACCATCCGCATCCCCTCGATCAGGGCGTCCCGGTCGACCACCAGTCTTTCAAGCACGTCGCTGGGTATCTCCTCGTCCATGTCTATCTCGGGTAAAACTTTGCGTATGACAGACATCGCTGCCTCCTTGGCCAGCGCCTCGAGGTCTGCACCGACGTAGCCGTGGGTCTTGTCTGCTATCTCGTCGAGATCCGCGTCGTCGTCCATCGGCATGTTCCGGGTGTGGATCTGCAGGATCTCCTTTCTTCCGTCCCGGTTCGGCACCCCGATTTCGATTTCCCGGTCGAATCTTCCTCCTCTTCTCAGGGCAGGGTCGACCGCGTCGGGGCGGTTGGTCGCTGCTATGACTATGACGTTTTCGCGTTCCTCCAGGCCGTCCATCTCGCTGAGCAGGGTAGCGACGACTCTTCTCTCTACTTCTCCACCTGTTTCGTCGCGTTTAGGTGCTATGGCGTCGATCTCATCGATGAAGATGATGGCTGGAGAGTCTTCCTGCGCTTCCTCGAACTTTTCCCGCAGCTGTTTCTCTGATTCGCCGTAGTACTTCGACATTATCTCTGGTCCGTCGATAGAGAGGAATGTGGCGTCTGCCTCGTTGGCCACGGCCTTCGCCAGCAACGTCTTGCCTGTGCCGGGCGGTCCCTGGAGTAAGACGCCGGATGGGGCGTCGATACCCAGCTGCTGGAAGACTTCAGGGTGTTTGAGAGGTAGTTCTATCATTTCCCGGACTTTCTGGACCTCGTCGTCGAGGCCGCCGATATCTTCGTAGGTTACATCCGGGACCTTTACCTGTGCTTCTTCAGGTTCTACCGCCTGCTGTTTCATCTCGATCTCCGTTTTTTCGGTTATCTTTACCGGTCCGTCTGGCCGTGTTTTTACGACGGATAGCTTTGTCTCGCCGAAGCTGAATCGGAAGTCGCCTCCACCGATATCGAACATGTCGTCGAAGAGTCCCTGCGTGGCGTCCTTGTCTCTTCCCGGGACGACGATGTCTCCGGACATCACCACGCGGCCTCCAAGACCGCGCTTGAATATGTTCGGGTTGGATACCTGCATCATCACTCCCTCCTCCGCCGGGGCCAGGGTTACCTTGTCCGCCTCCTGGACATCGGCGGGCGACACCCTGACGGTCTCTCCCAGCGAGGTGCCGGCGTTCTTCCTCATGTAGCCGTCCATCCGGGCGATACCAAGCCCCTTGTCCGCTGGATAGCTCCTTGCGACTATACCTGCTGTTTCCCGGTCGCCCTCCAGGAGGACTGCGTCACCCTCGCGGACATCGAGTTCTTCCATGATTTTGCTGTCGATTCTGACGATTCCCTTCCCTACATCCTGTTGTGCGTTGGGAGGTACCTCTCCAACTCTCAGCTTGACTTCGTTTTCTTCAGACATTGACGTTCACCTAGCATTTTTTCCAGTGCATACGTTCGATGATGTTTTCGTCCTCGATTATTACCGTGAATATGTGGTGTGTGACCTTTTCTTCCCATTTCTCGAAGTATTCCTCGACGGTGTCGATGTGGGGTCTTGCAACGATGAATACCGAGTTGTCTATCCTTATGTTGGGTATCTCGTCCATGATGCCGCTTTTCTCGTATTCGTAGCGTTTTCCGTTGCGCTTCACAGTCTGCCGGTATCCGAACAAACCTCTGTAAAACTTGTTCCTCTCGTAGACCGAATCGAATTTCTTCTTTTCCGTGTTGTAAGTAAGCAGTGAGGCTTCCTCGGACATACATCAGGATGTTTTTCCTTAACGTTTAAATCAATTTTTAATCACGTCCGTAAAAAATTCTGTGAGTGGTCTTACAGATAAAAGATTTCAAGAGAATTATTCGACGTGAAAGTCGAGCGCCTCTCGACAGGCTGCGAGCCGATTGATTCTCTTCTCGGGGGAGGGATAGAGAAGAAGGTTATAACCAATGTATACGGAGAGCCCGGTACGGGCAAGACTAATTTCTGTATCCAGGTCGCGGCTGAGGTCGCCTCCAGCGGCGACAAGGCGGCTTTCATAGACTCCGAGTCCGGTTTTTCCCCCGAAAGGTTCGTGCAGGTGGCTTCCGAGGACGCGCTGGAGAACGTCTTCGTGAAGAATCCTACCGACTTCGAGGAACAGCAGGAGGCCGTCGACTCTCTGGAGGGGCTGGTAGATGAAGAGGATATAGAGGTCATAATAATGGACTCCGCGGTCTCTCTCTACCGTCTGAAGGTAGACGGTGACAACGCCTCGGAGATAAACCAGAAACTGTCCCGACAGCTCTCCACGCTGTCGCAGATAGCCCGCAAGAAAAACATTCCGGTGTTGATAACGAATCAGGTCTACACCAGTTTCGACGAGGACGACCTGGAGCTCGTGGGGCGCGACGTCCCAAAGTACTGGTCGAAATGCCTGCTCAGGGTCTCCGGCGATTCCGGTGTGAGGAAGATAACGGTGGACAAGCACCGCTCGATACCTGAGGGAAGAAGCACCCAGTTCGAGATAACTGATAACGGGCTTGAAGAACCGGAAGAGAAAGGACTCTTCTAGAGATTTAAATGACGGTGTGAAAAATTGTTGGCATGCGGAAAGAGGTACTGAAATGAAAGTAGCGCTTCTGGGTCCCGCGGGCACATACACACATCAGGCCGCAGAGGAATACTTTGACGAACTGGAACCCGTGTTCCTATCCACTGTGAGAGAGGTGTTCGATTCCGACGTCGAGGTAAAACTTGTACCTGTGGAGAACTCTCTGGGCGGCGGCGTCACCGACACCGTGGATCTGCTGAGGGAGAGAGACGTTGAAGTAACCGGTGAAAAAGTGCTGCCCATCGAGCACTGTCTTATCTCGCCGGAAAACTCGGTTGAAGACATCGAAAAAGTGAGGTCGCATCCCCAGGCGCTTTCCCAGTGTCAGGAGTTTATAGCCGGTCATGACTGGGAACAGGAGGAGTCTCCCTCCACCGCAGAAGCAACGGAAGACCTGTCTCCCGGGGAGGCCGCGATAGCATCTGAAGCCGCGGCGAACGGCCTGAACCTTCTCGAGGAAGGTATACAGGACAGTGATTCGAACGTCACCCGTTTCCTAGTGCTGAACGGTGAACGCGGAAAAGGCGACAGGACATCCATTATACTGGAGCCGGGAGAGGACCGGCCAGGGCTTCTGAGCAACATGCTTTCATGTTTCTCCGGTCACGGGATAAACCTGACGCATATCCAGTCCCGCCCGAAAAAGACTGAACTCGGCGAATACTACTTCTACGTGGAGGCCTCCGCGGGAGAACATGAACAGCGGTTCCAGGACGCGCTGCAGTGTCTGGAGACTTACGCCCGGGTCGAGGTCCTGGGCTCCTACACCGGTGACAGGATATGAGAGACGCGATCGAAAACCTACGGCTTTCGATAAGAAAGGTTTCCGAAAAAGCGGCGGAACAGGACGACGTGGTCAGGTTCGACATAGGCCAGCCAAGCTTTGACACACCAGAACATGTGAAGGAAGCCGCCAGTGAGGGGCTGGAGCACAGACAGGGCTACTCTCCTGTTGCAGGGATCGAACAGCTCCGGGAGGCGGTCGCAGGAGAAGAGTCCATGAAGAAAGGTGTCGAAGTTGGGAAAGAACAGGTGATGATCACCACCGGCGGGATGGGCGCCCTCTATTCTGTGCTGGCGGCGGAACTCGGCCCTGAAGTCGTAGACGCTGCGGGCGTGTAGAAGTACGATGTCGGGGTCCCTCTGGTTAAAAGCTGGATGCCGCAGCGGCAGATTCTCTTTCCTTTTTGTCTGATTTCTTTAGAAAGCTGCCGCAGCATGTAAAATTTTTCCGCGGGGTTGTTGATAAGGTTTTCAGTCCCAGTCGTCCTTTGTCGGGCAGTCCGGGTCTATGCACATCGAATACGGTTTCCTTCCTTTCCGGATGACCTTTATCCTCGGTGTGTGGCATTCGTCGCAGGTCTCGTCCAGGGACTCTATCTTTCCGTCTCCTGGCAGCGGGTAGGTGTTCTCGCAGTCCGGGTAGTTGGAGCAGCCCACGAATCGGCCCTTCTTCGTCTTGATGATTCTCAGGGTGCCGTCCTCACACTGGTCGCAGGGGCCGAGCTGCCTTCTTTTTTCGCGTTCGGCGTCGATAGTCTCCACCAGTTCGGCGCCTATCTCCTTCTCCTTCTTCTTGAAATTCTTGAGTATATCCTCCAGGTTTTCCCGGGCCTCGTCAAGCACTTCCTCTCTGGACTCTTTCTCCTCGCGGATGGCCTCCATCTTCTCCTCGAATTCCCGTGTCAGTGCCTCCGAGAGAACGTCGGGTGCGTAGTCCTCCAGCGTGTCCACTATGGTCAGTCCGAGGTCGGTCACCTCTATAGGTTCGTTATCGATGAAGTTCCTGTTGTACAGCCGGTCGACCACCTGAGCGCGTGTGGCCTTTGTACCCAGGTTCTTCTTTTCGAGTTCCGAGACTATGCCGGACTGCGAGTAGCGGTTCGGTGGCTGCGTCTCCTTCTCCGCCAGCTCGAACTCCTCTACGTCCAGTATCTCTCCCTCCTCCAGGTCAGGTAGTTCGGCCTCTTCTACCCGGACGTATGGGTCGTAGAGGTCGAACCAGTTTCTCTCCTTGGTGACCTTGCTGTTGGCATGGAACTCGTGCCCCTTGACCCCCAGTTTCAGGGTGAGAGACTGCCTTTTCGCGGCGTCCCCGAACACCGCGAAGAAACGCTTTACAACCAGGTCGTAGATCTTTCTCTGCTGTTTTGAAAGGCCGGAGGGGTGCTCACCTGTCGGATAAATCGCGGGGTGTGCGTCGTCCTCCTTCTTGCCCTGGCGGGTGTAGAGGTCGTCCTTGTCCAGTACCTTCTGCGCTAAATCTTCGTAGTTGTCCTGTTTCTTTAGTTTCCCGAGAAGGTTTTTGTAGCCGATTTTCGGCGGTAGTTTCTGGGATTCGGTCCTGGGATAGGAGATGAGGCCCTGTTCGTAGAGTTCCTGTGCCAGCTGCTGCGTTCTCTTGGGAGAGATGTTGAACTGGCTGGAGGCCTCCTTCTGGAGCCCTGTCAGGTTGAAGGGTATCGGAGGGTTGTGCTTGTAGTTGTTGACATCGATACCGAGGACCTCTGTCATGTCCTCTCCCTCGACCTGTGAAAATATACGTTCCGCTTCTTCTTCGTCCCATATCCTGTCTTCCTCTTCTCCCTGATACTTTGCCTGGAACTCCTCGTTGTGTAAAAATATCTCCCAGTATGGGTCTGGTTCGAACTCCTGTATCTCTCTTTCACGTTCCGCCAGGACTTTCAGCGCAGGACCCTGGACTCTGCCCGTGGAAAGAGTCTTGTAACGGTCGTTCTTCCTCACGGCCTTCATCAGCGCCCTTGAAACGTTGATACCGTAGTAGAAGTCGAGTATGTGTCTCGTTATACCGGCCTCGGTCATCCCCCGGTCGAATTCCTCCAGGTCGTCGAACGCGTTTCTAAGGTCCGAGGGGGTCAGAGTCGAGAACTTCATCCTCTTTATCTGGCTTTCGTCCGGGTCCGCCAGGTGTTTTATAACGTTCGCGCCGATGACGGAGCCCTCAAGGTCGAAGTCGCATGCGTTGATGTACTCGTCCGCCTTCTCTATCTGGTCTTTCAGGTTCCGATAGTACTTCTTGACGTAGCCTGCGTCGTCCTCGGTCTCGAATATCGGAGCCCACTCTACGTCGAACACCGGATAGTCCCAGCCGTCGCTGACCTGTTCCAGGTTGAATATGTGGCCGACCGCGGGCGCGATGATGAGCTCGCCCTCGTCCGTCTGAATCCTGTAGTTTTTAACGCCCCGGTTTTTCTCTATCGAGTAGTCTCCGAGCGCGTTCGCGATACGGGAGGCTACTTTCGGCTTTTCGCCTATCATCACTCTGGTCGGCATAAAGGTTCTGAGGCGTGTCTATTCTTAAAAACGTGAACCGTCTACTCAACAACAGTTGAGACGAAAAGCATATAATTGAAGACATCCAAATGTCGAAAGTGATAAATTTGTGTCACCATCAAGTAATAATGAGATGGAGCAGTACGACGTTTCGCGTATAGAAGAATTCGAGGGGCCCTACAGGGTAACCGAGAACGGGATGGAACAGCTGACTTTTACAGAGCTGGCTGACTACTTTCTGGACCCGCAGTACGACCTCATCGAGAGAGACCTTGGAAAGAAGCGAGACCTTAAAAAGCGGCCGAAGACTCTCTACGGTAGCGCCCAGCCGATGTTCTCTTCAGAGCCCAACGAGTACGAGGAGAAAAAGATAGGAGAGTTCCGGGAGAGACGGGACGAAACTGATGCGTTCATGCGTGTAAAGGATGCCGGAGGCTGGAAAAGGTTTGACCTGAACATAAGACATGATGCGGACCCGTACTCTCCCGCCACACCATTCAGTATAATCACCGCCGATCACGATAGTTCAAACGCCCGGTTCGGCATCCGCATCGCGAGGAACTATGACACCGACCTGCTGGAGCTTAACGACGCCATGAACTCGCATCTTGTCCGTCAAAACCTACCAGAACAGGTCGATGAGGAGAGCGGCTACGACCCCTCCATGCTTGAAGGCTTTCGTTACTGGGCCCAGGAGCCCGAGCTTTTCGCTGCGGCCGATACGCCCGAAGGTGTAAACGATGAGATAATAGAGAACTGGCCGATGCTGGACCCAATCACTGGTAGAGACTATCGTGTGGCCGAGCTTCGGGAGGACCCCCGGTTCGATTTCGCCGACTTCGAGATGGCGTTCCTCTACAACTGGGGTCACGACCCGTACGCCGGCGGTGTAACTCCGGAGAGAGCCTCCCAGTTCGCCAGGAGAATCGCGACGGATCACGCCCTGGGCATGGACAAGAGGCTGGACAGGAAACCCTTCGAGTATTTCACGGACGCTAGCTCGGAGCATGACAGGGGCTACATTACTTTCGGGGACAAGGAGTATATCTTGCTGACGCCGGAGGAGCATGACTTGGAAAGAGACCTGAGTGATGCGCTGCACCAGATAGGTGCGGGCATGGAAGAGATGTCCGAGATGAGTGCGGGAGCGGGAGACGAAATCCGGCGGGAGACTGTGGACAAGCGGAAGGACCAGATAAAAGACGAGCGCGACAGGATACTTGAAGAGGTAGACGAGGACATATCACATCTTATACCTGAGAACATCCCACAGAGTTTTGATCCTGACCTCTTCAAGGACGAGAGGCTTCTCGGCCCGGAGTGGGTATAAAAGAAAAAGAAAGAAAATGATTTAGTTCATCGATCCAGCGATCATGGATGCGACTACTATGAGTGCGGCCGAGAGCGCCACGAAATCTCCGCTGGGGGACACGCCTGCAAGGGCGCTTCCTGTCTTCACCACGAAAACGGTGACGTAGAAGGACAGGATTCCCAGGATTATCAGGACTACGAAACCTACGACGCTCTCCACAAGGTTCTCAAGCGCTTCAAATACGGATGCCATCCTCTTTCACCTGTCCATGTTTTGGTTCCGGGGCATTAATCAGTTTTCTGAAGTTCGATGTACTCCTGACCGCCCATGTAGGGCTGGACTGCTTCAGGGATTTCTATGCCGCGTTCTGTCTGGTTGTTCTCGATGATCGCGGTTATTATCCGGGATGTTGCGATGGCTGTCGCGTTCAACGTGTGTACCGTTACATTGTCGTCCTGCTGCCGCATCCTTGTGTTGAGTTCCTCGGCCTGATAGCCGGTGCAGTTACTGCACGAGACGACCTCGCCGTATTCTCCCAGCGGGGGCCGCCAGACCTCGATGTCGTACTTCTTCGCCGCAACGTTTCCCAGGTCGCCGGTGCATACGTTCACGACCCGGTATGGCAGGCCAAGCTCCTGCATTAGCTCCTCCGAGTTCTGGAGCAGCTCGTCGTGGAGTTCCCAGGAGTTCTCCGGCTTCGAGAATATGAACTGTTCAACCTTCTCGAACTGGTGTACTCTCCACAGACCCCTGGTCTCCTGGCCGTGTTTTCCTGCCTCTCTCCTGAAGTTGGTGGAGAAGCCGGCGTATTTCAGCGGGAGTTCATTCGGGTCCAGTATCTCGTCGTACTGCAGAGCCGCGAGTGTCTGTTCCGAGGTCGCTATCAGGAACCTGTCGTGACCCTCCAGCTTGTAGAGCTGTTCCTCGAAGTCCTCGAGCTCGACCGCGGCCTCCATCGGCGCCCTGTTCAGTATGTAGGGTGTCTGGTGCGGTTCGTAATCCCGTTCACGCATGAAGTCCATGCCGAACTGGATGAGCGCCTGGTTCAGCCTGAAGAGGTCGCCCTTCAGGTAGTAGGCTCTTTCTCCCGCGACCTCGGCGGCCTTCTCCTGGTTCCAGAGATGGTCGTTCTCCTCCAGAAGGTCGGCCGCAAGTTTGCCTTCCCCGGCCTTACCTTCATCTGGTTCCCAGTGCTTTATGGGGACGTTGTCGTCCTCGTCCTCGCCCTTGGGAACGGATTCGTGCATTATGTTGCCGACCTTGAACCTTTCCTCGTCTCTTTCTTCTTTCAGGCGTTCGACCTCGTCCTCCAGCTCGTTGATCTTCTCCTTTACTTCCTGCATCTCATCGATCTTTTCTTCGGCTGATCCGCCTTCACGTTTGGCCGCGGCTATCTCGTCTCCGACCCGGTTCCTCTCCGCGCGGAGCTCTTCCAGCTCATGGAGTTTCTCCCTCCACTCTTTGTCGAGCTCTATCACCCGGTCGACTCTTTCCGGGTCCTTGTCGCGCTTTTTCTCTGATTCACGTATCCTGTCCGGTTCCTCGCGGAAAATCTCTATGTCAAGCACGGGAGACACCTCTGCGTGCAGCGGGCTGTGATGGGGCCATGCAATCTACTGAGTGAGAAAGTTTTATCTAGAACAGGTTTTTCAGCGGTTGTAAACGTGGCCTGTGGAAAAACGTCCACCCTTCATTTGAATCACGGTAAAGTTTTTTTCGCGGCGGAGTCTTAAATAAATGGCCGGTGTCCGCGGTAATCGGTAATATTTATATTAAACAAAAAAAGAAACAGAGCTATGGCGTATATATATGCTGTCTCCAGTGTAGTTGAGGGAGTGTTCTTCCTGGTGGCTGCGGCTTTTCTTTACTGGAAGTTAGGACGCAGAGAGTATGATATACGAGTTACGAGGCTAACTATGTACGTCCTGTTCCTCCTCGGACTGTTCCTGATTGGGGCGGGGATTTCCCTATCAGGGTTTTCCCTCACGCTGGTCATACTCCCCGCTGTACATATATTCATATTCGGCGCCATCGCCTATATGTGGAAGTTTCTCACCGCCTTCCATTTCTCAGAACTGGAAAAATACTACCAGGTTTTCTGGGGTCTTGGAGTGCTGTCCGTGCTGATAGGACTGGGTGTTTTTGTCGATGTTCTTCCACCGGTGACGGGTAAGATAGTAGCGGCAAGCATGGCGCCCTTCGGTATCGTAGTGGGTCTCCTCGGATATTATTCCGCCTACCGGTTTGGCGGAGCTGACGGACAGAAGCTGGCGATATTCACTACTGCAGGGGTCGACGCGCTACTTGCTGGCTCCCTTCTTAACAACCTATATCAGGTAGGTGTAATAGAGAACTCTTACCTTGTTATACTCAACAATCTGCTGTTCCTCTTTCTCTTCCTGCTGGCTGTTTTCTGGGGCCACTTAAAGGGTGTGAAATGGTGATTTTCCGGCTGTCTCCCTGTAATTGAAGAAGCTATTAGGGTGCTTTATAAAGGAGAGTCTATTCTTGGTTAACATGTCGAAGCTCTACGCCCTTTCCCACGGCATTGAAGGCCTGCTTTTCCTCGCGGCCGCTTCGTTCCTTTACTGGCGTTTGAGGAACAGGGAGTATGATATCCGTGTTACACGCCTGACGATGTATGTCCTGGCGTTGCTTGGCCTGTTCTTCGAAGGTATCTACCTGGCAACCGGAGTCCTGGGTAACTCTCTGACAGCGGCCGTAATCCCGGTAGTACACCTGTTCGTCTTCGGGGCGATAGCCTATATGTGGCAGTTTATCACGGCCTGGAGCTACTCGGAATATGAAAAGTACCACGGTGTGTTCTGGGCTCTGGGCGCCATAAGTGTGCTTGCAGGGTTCGGTATATTTGCCGGGGTTATACCTCCAAAGGTTGGCCAGATAATCCCGCTGAGCCTGATACCTGCGGGGATAGCTATAGGAGCGATAGGATTCATGACGGCCAGCGAGATGGGTGGTGCGGACGGCCAGAAGATAGCGATATTCACGGCAGCGGGGATAGACGCCCTGCTAGTCTCCTCTCTCCTGAACAATCTCTTCCTGGCGGGAGTCCTGCCCAGTCCGTTTCCCGCTATCGTCAACAACCTGCTTTACGGCGGTCTGTTCCTGCTGGCGGTGTTCTGGGGCCATATAAAAGGAGTGGAGTGGTAGACTAGAGGTAGTCCGGCTTCTCGTGGCCTGTTTCCACAAGTGGGTCGAGCAGTTCAGGTTCCTCCTTGAAACTCTCTCTTACAGGTTCCAGTCTTTCCACTATCTCTTCGGCGACAGCGTTCTTCAGGTCCTGGGGGTGGAGGTCCCCGGACTCGAAGTCCTTGGCCAGTTCTTCGTAGCTGGCGTATTCGACATCTCCGCCGTACTTTTCCGGCCTCTCTATCTCCAGTTCACGGTCCGCCCCGAAGATGAAGAAGCGGGCGATTTCCGTGACAGGGTTTTCCTCTGTCTCGCCTTCAGGGCAGTATGCGTCCTGTACGGTGTTCCGGATCCTTTCCGGACCGGCGTGCAGAGGGAACATGGTGTTCTTCTTGGAGGAAGACATCTTCTCTCCGGTACCGCTCAGCGATGGTAGCATCGGGTAGTGCAGGCAGGTAGGCTTGTCGTAGCCGAGCTTTGGAAGTTTTTCGCGTGCAAGCATGTGTATCTTCCTCTGGTCGATGCCTCCGATAGCCATGTCCAGATCCAGGTATACGATGTCTAGGGCCTGCATCAGTGGATAGACGACCTGCGAGATGTAAGGGTTCTCCTGGTCCGAGGCCACCTCTCCCATGGCTCTTTCTCCACGCGGAATAGTGGTCTCTGAGGCCATCCGAAGCACGTCGTGGAAGTATTCGGTCTGCTCTTCGAAATCCCTGCCGTGCACGTACTCTGCATCAAGCCCAAGGGCCTCGAAAGTGGCCTGCCAGTACTCTGTCATCCGCTGAATCCATTCTTCGCTGCCTTTCTTGTTCAGGAATGTGTGGAGGTCCGCCCACATAACGACGGGCTGGAAACCTGCCTTCTGGACGTCCAGGAGTTTTCTAACTGATATCCAGTGCCCCAGGTGCGCGGGTCCCGAGGTCTCGTAGCCGACATA
>JBDGSE010000005.1:0-8228 GCA_042217695.1 Candidatus Nanohaloarchaea archaeon
GGGCGTAAGTTATGAGCGATGAGAGGTCTCCTGACCTCGATGATTAAATAAACTTGCCGGAGCCTGCCCCGTTTTCGGGGCGGGGCAACGGTCAACCCAAGACGATAGCCTGGTGAGATACGCAGAGGTCCCGGGTTCGATCCCCGGCCTTCCCATCTGACCTCTAAGAGAGGTCAGCGTGGTCGAGAAACCATTCGGTTCGAATGGTTTAGTTCCCATCTTTCTCCTAGAAGCCAGAGTGCTTGAAAACCAGCCGAGATCGGCTGGCTTGCTTCCCATCGCATTTGATCGAGTTCTCAGGAATGAACGAGGTTCGATCGGCTCTCTACGCTATCACCGGCTTCAGGAGTGCGACGCCGTACATCAGGCCGATCCCTGTGGCTATCAGCAGTAGCTCCCGGGACGATCCTGTGTCCTGTATCTCCGGGAGTAGATCGGAGCCTGCGACATAGATGAAGTTGCCTATCGCCAGCGGCATCAGTACTGCTATGAAGCCCTGTACATCCGCCAGAAGTATCACCGCTCCGGCCCCCAGCAGGCCGAACACGTTGGTGCCCACGTTTATGCCTACGGCACGCCATCGGTCGATTCCGCCGTGCAGGAGCGCCCCGAAGTCCCCCACTTCTTTCGGGACCTTGTGGAACATGACGGCGAGGGTGGTGGCTATGCCGGCGGGGACAGAGACAAAGTAGCTGCCGGCGATAATCATGCCGTCTATGACGTTGTGTATGGAGTCGCCGGCGACCAGTGTAAACGAGTAGGCCTCGATGTTGCACCAGTCGTGGCAGTGCCAGTGTATGATCCTCTCCAGCGTGTGAGATCCCAGGAGACTGAGCGCTATGAAAAGACCTGTAGCGTGTGTCAGTCCGTACTGTTCGGCGTACTTCGGGATGAGGTGTATGAAGGCACCTCCGAATATGGCGCCTATCGACAGCGCCACCAGGTAGCTCTTTATGTTGTCCAGCTTCTCCTCGTAGAAAACTATAAGGAGGGCGCCTACACCGGAAAGCAAGGACGCAGCGAGTATGCTTCCTGTTGCGTAAACCCAGGGCTCCATGTAGATTCTTCCGCCAGGGAAAACTTTTCTAGTTAAGGGTTTTCCGAGGGAAAAGAGTAATATGGGGGAGACAGAAAGTACATGTATGGGCTCGAGAAGAACCGTGTTGATACCGCTGCTCTACAGCTTTGTTGCAGGCGGTTACTCGAGAGCCAATATCATAAAATAACTTATATCTCCGTTACAACAGGTCTTGAACCTGTCTGGGTGGTGTAGATCTCCTGTCCGGAGCAGGTGACCGTTGTCTCCAGCCGGTCGCGTAACTCCGATATATCTGGTTTCTTTCCGCGGTAACGGACTTCAAGCAGGTCTCCGTCCTTTACCAGCTGCACGAATTTTGTCCGGGGGGAGTTCTCAAGAACAGGGTCCACCAGTTCTCCGGGGGGAAAGCCCTCTATGAAACTGTCTCTGCGCCCCAGAAAGCGTGTCAGATAGGTCCGCCCGTCTTCTTTATGGTGGTTTTCCACGATGTCCCCGGTCCTGTAGCGGATAATGGGCATCCCGTCCTTTACCAGGCTTGTAAGCACCAGCTCGTCTCCCTGAGAGGTCTCCCTGAATTCGGGCAGTACGGACTCCTCCTCGATACGGTAGCCGTCTTCCGGGTTGCCCCATGCAGCCTGTCCGGTCTCTGTGAGACCATACTGATCCTGTACAGGGCATTCAAAGAAGGAGTCGATGTACCGGTATGTGTGGGGTGTGACAAGTTCGGAGTTCAGCACCACCAGTTCCGGCTGCATTTCGATGCCTCGTTCCTCCATCAACTTCACGAGTTCGTAGAGTATGCCGGGGTAGAAGACCAGTACGTCCGGTTCGGTCTCAAGAATCTTTTCCAGATGTTCTCTGGGCCCTGATTCGGGTGTGTAACGGTCCTTCTGCAGGATGAATCTGTTGTAGAGCCGGCTGTCGAAATCCCGGTACCAGTAGTACGCCATGCGGTCTGTGAGACCTGCACCCGCTTTTTTGATTGCCCGCAGGAAAAGCCCGGAGAAGAAGTCCTCCTGTTTCTTCAGGTGGTAGATCTTCAGGGGTCTTCCAGAGGTCCCTCCAGTGCTGTCGGCCTCGTATCCCGGTTTCTCCCCCGTCAGGAAGTCCTCGACCGGGTTCTGCTTCAGGTCATTCCTGTCTGTGTAAGGCAGTTTCTCCACGTCTTCAAGCCCCTGGATTTCAACGTCTTCCTGCCAGTGGTGCTGGTAGAAACCGGTTTCTTTCGCGGTTTCGACCACATGCCTGAGGGAGGAGAGCTGTTCTTCTTCGAGTCTTTCCCGGCCCCATCGCTCTGCCTTTCGAAGCCTGAGATAGAAGTACACCTCACCCAGTGTGCGGATCAGTGCCATCCAGTATCGAACTCCGACTCCACGGCCTTGAGCTTGCCATGGCTGTTCCTCTCCAGTGCATGGTTTTCCTCCACACTGAAATCTTTGCTGCCGAGTATCTCCCGGATCTTTGTACGGATGGCATCTCTCGGGTTCTGACCTTCTTCCGGCTGGTAGTACGCGGTTATATCGCCCGATGAGTCCTGTATTACCCTGAACTTCCGTATACCGTCAACCTTCATCAGCCTGTGCACGAAGTCTCTTGGAGTTATCTTTTCGCCGTCTACCTCTATCATGTCGTCGCTTCTACCTTCCACCACGTCCATCACTGGAAGGCTTCTACCGCAGTCACAGTATCCCTCCCTTGTCCGGGCGATGTCGCCCGTCCTGTACCTTATCAGTGGCATGAGGTAGGAGTGAAGGTTGGTCACCACCATCTCGCCTGCTTTATCCAGGCCCTCTCCGGATTCCAGGAGTTCTATGACCACCTGGTCGATGTCGACGTGCATCCCGTCCTGTTCCATGCATTCCCAGGCTATCCGATTGAACTCGGTGGAGCCGTACTCGTCGTAGACCGGGGCGTCGAACAGCTCCTCTATCTCGTTCCTGACTGTGTCCGTAAGTATCTCGCCGTGTGAAACTATCTTCTCGAAGCCAGGGTCCTCGAGTTCACGTCCCAGGATACGCAGGTGCGAAGGAAAAGCGTAGAGCCAGTCCAGG
This sequence comes from Candidatus Nanohaloarchaea archaeon, assembly GCA_042217695.1. GTDB lineage: Archaea > Nanohalarchaeota > Nanosalinia > Nanosalinales > Nanosalinaceae > JBDGSE01. The sequence goes on from JBDGSE010000005.1 coordinate 3,091, forward strand.
TCCCAGCTCTCCAGTTTCTCGAGCTGTCTGTCAAGTGGTTCAGTGTAGGTGACAACCTTCTTCTCCATCAACCCGAGTTTTTCGTGGATCCTCTCCTTCAGAGGTTCGTACCAGTAGTAGGCGATGCCCTCCCAGGGCCGGTACTCGAGGGCCATCAGGGCCCTGAGGTATACTGCCTCCATGTAGTCCCAGGCCCTTTCATCGTGGTACACTTTCAGCGGGACGCCTGAGGAACCCGAGGTAGATTCTGTCCTGGCGTTTTCCCGGGACATGTTCTCGGCGAAGAAGTCCTCGTAGTTATCAAGTATGGTCTGCTTGTCGATAGTCGGAAGCTTCTCCAGGTCGTCTCTCCCCTGTATATCTCCGGGTTCGACACCGGCCTCTTTCCACGTCTCCCGGTAGTAGGGCACGTTCTGGTAGGCATGTCTCACAAGTTCCCTGAGCTTCTGGTCCTGGTATCTCCTTAGTTTTTCCCGGGGCCAGTACTGCCGCCGGAGCGCTTTCTGCAGGTAGTGGAGTTTCCGTGGGAGCATAGGCCGTATAACGGGTTCCAGAGTTTAAACTCTTCTGTCACCGGTGCGGTAAAAAAGGTTGAAACAAATCTCTCTGTGTGGAACCGTTCTCTATAATAGTGCCTGTATACCGCAGGGAGGAAAAGGCCGAGGAACTTCTCGAGAGGCTTAAACAGCGGCCTCCTGAAGGGCTGGAAAACGTGGTCTCTGTGGTGGATGAAGGTTCGCTGGATATCGAATGGGGTATGCTCCAGGTGCTGGAGAACCGGCAGCGAGTAGGTAAATCCCGGGCCATCAATCAGGCCCTGGAGGAGATCGACACTGAGATAAATGTGCTCCTCAGCTCCGATGTGGAGGTTGGGGCGGAGACGATAGAGAGGATGGTTGAAGTTGTGGAGGCCGGCACCGACCTTGCCGTGCCAAGGGTACAACCCGCCGATAAAAACTCTGTCGCTTCCAGGGTCTTCCGGACCATATGGAAGCTCAACCATCACCTGTCGCTGGAGAGGCCGAAGATGGGTGAAGTTATGGCGTTCCGTGACAACATAGAGATACCGGAGGAAGTGGCGGTCGACGAAGAATACATCGCGTCGCAGAAGGATTCGGCCCGGTACCTCCCCGGAGAGGAGGCTGTCAATCAGTCTCCGATCAGTCTGAAACAGCTCTATATACAGCGCAGACGGATATTCGTAGGGCACCTTGATTTACAGCGCCGGGAGAACTACGTCGCCCCCACCAATCAGCCAGTTCTACTGCTGAAGGCGATCCGCAGTTATCTCTCTTCGGGAGAGGAACTTGCACCGCTTCTACAGGCCGCGGTGATAGAATGGTTTGCCCGGAGCGAAGGCTTTCTCAGGGCGCTGAGCTTCAAAATCCCCTGGATGTGGACAACGGTGGAGACTTACTGATGAAGTTCCCGGAGATGGTTGCAAGGCTGCCGCAGTACATCGCCTTCAGGAGAGGCTACGGTGCCCCGCTACCTGCAAACATGACGTTCAGTGTGATAGACCGGTGCAACATGGCCTGCAGGACGTGCGGGATATGGAAGAACCGGGATACGGACGAGCTCACCCCGGAGGAGTACAGGAAGATAGTGGAGCCTCTCGACCTTTACTGGGTCACTATAACTGGCGGAGAGGCGTTCATGAGGGACGATATCGTGGAGGTCGTAGAGACCATAGTCAACGGCACTGATGCGCAGTACGTCACCATAGCAACCAACGGCATGCTCCGGGAGAAGACCGTGGCCTCCATGGAGGAGCTACTGGAGAAGACCTCGGCCGAGTACGTACTCAACTTCTCGGTCGACGGCACCAGCGAGACACATGAACACATACGCAGGATAAAGGACGCGTTCGAGAAACTCTCCTCCACCATCGAGGCGGTCCGCGCGTTGGACCCTGAAAGAATTAACATAGGTGTGAACACGGTGGTGTCCCGGTTCAACGAGGACGAGATACCTGAAACCTATCGAGAGGTCAGGGAAAAACTGGAGCCAGACTCCTTCATAGCAGAGGTTGCGGAGCAGAGAGACAAGCTCTACAACGAGGACATGGAGTTCGCCCCGGAGGACCCGGATGCCGCGCTGGATTTCCTGATAGAATCACTGGAGGAAGAGAAACGCAGAGGAACCCCGCGACGGGTAAAGATGATGAGGAAAGGTTTCTACCGTTTCCTGAAACATGACCGGGAGATGAAAAACTACACCGGGTTTATATCAGCGCAGCTGAACCCGGATGGCGAGCTCTGGCCTAACGCCTCCACGAAGAGGGTGATGGGAGACCTCACCGGGGACTACGATTTCGAAAAGGTCTGGCGCGGCAGGAAGGCCGAGAAAGTCCGTGAACAGATCCGGGAGGAGAACCCGCAGGACATGCTCGCCAACAGCTTCTACAACAACGCTATATGCCAGCCGCTGAAGTTCCTGGAGCTCACACGTACTGGTCGGTGACCATCGACCTGGCGCGGACTATACCCGGGACACGGAAACCCAGCTTTCTCAGGGCCTCCCCGCATAACCCGGCGGACAGGATCACGGCATCGGGGACGTAGACAGGAAAGCCCTCCAGCCCTGCCGCCTCCGCCAGACCCTTTATGCTGTACTCTTCTGCCGCCTTTACCACCTCCGGGCCGTCCTCCAGGACATCTTTTACCCGGTGAGCAAGTTTCTCCCTCTCGATCGCCAGGGTCGTGTGTCTGTTGTAGGGCAGCAGGCCCAGCGAGGACGCTTTCTCCAGCAGTCCCGGAGGATTCTCCCGGTCGAAGACGAGCGCGGGACGGATGATCGTGTAGTCATCAAAATTTTCTCTAACGGCCTGCTCGGACTCCATCTTGCTCCGGGAGTACGGCAGCACCGGCTCTCTTTCCCGGGTGTAGTCTCCCTCCAGCCCCATGGCCGAGAGACTGCTGAAATGGACGTAACGTGTATCGTAGCGGTCGCCCAGCTTCTCCACGGCCTCCACGTTCACCTGGTCCCACTCGCTCTTTTCTTCTTCAAGCCCGTCGAGCTCTCCCGCGCCAGCGGCGTTGACGACAATGTCCGCGTCAGGCAGTCCATCCAGCTCTTCTTCAAGATCCAGCTGGATGTCCTCCGAGGAGCGGGACACACCGATGACCTCGTAGTCCTCTTCCAAAACCTCCCGGAGCTTCGAGCCTATCATGCCGGTGTCACCCAGCAGGAGAACGGTCTGCATGAGGGATTATTGGTGCTCCACAGCTAAAAAAACGGGCGAAGACTAATTAGGCTCTCGCTACAAAACACGGCTTATGGGTCCGGTCGCCAGCCTTCTGAGAAAGGGTTCGCTCAACGCAACGGGGATGGTGGCAGGAGGGGCCCTGGGGCTGCTTACCCGGGTCGTACTTGCGAGAAACCTTGGGCCTTCAGGTTTCGGACTCCTTTCAGAGGCGTTCGCAGTCCTGACATTTTTCAGTATCGTGGCGATGCTGGGCTACCACGACAGCCTCCCACGCCCCGGTGGAGGCCGCTTCTATCCGGCCTTTTTCAGCTCCTTCTCGCTTTCCATGTTCCTGACAGCCCTTCTTCTCGTCGCGGTATCTGTCTTCTCCCTCCCAGCGGTGTTCAAAGTATTTGCACTCTCATTGCCCGGGCTTGTCGGCCTGCGCGTTGTGGTGGCCGGTTACCGTGCGGAGAACGACGTGAGGAAAAAGGTGGTGTTCGGCGATCTTGTATACTCCGCGACGGTGTTGCTGGCGGCGTTCGGCACCTTCCTGTTCCCGGAACCGGTTACTGGAGCGGCCGCCTACACGATCGGTGCATGGATGGCCTTCGTCCCTGCGCTTGCCAGCTATTTCCGGAACTACCCGGCCAGGAAAACACTGGACGGTCTGCACCAGCTTCTCAGGTCCTCGGCTCCGCTGGCGCTCGCCGACATTTTCTCCTACGGGATTGGGTGGGTGAACGTGGTACTGCTCGGGTGGCTGGTGGGACCTGGAAGCGCGGGGCTCTACGTTGCGGCAATGACTCTTGCGCTGGTTTTCCAGTTCGCGCGAGTATCTCTCAGGTACAGCTACCTTCCCATGGCCTCAGGGAATAAGAAAGAGGGTATGGCGGAGATCACGCGAGAGCTCTCAGGGATACTTGCGCTGGGCGCTATTCCGGTCTTCCTTGCGATGGTTTTCCAGTCACGTGTCCTTCTTTCCCTCGTTTTCGGGCCGGGTTACGCCCGGGCAGCCACGGCGCTCGTGTTGATGTCTCTGACCGGTATCATCCACCTGTTCCTCGGTTTCTCCGGCGAGCTGCTGCTGGCGGAGAGAAGTACTATCTACGAGACATTCGCCCGTTTCACAGGTTTCTCTGTGCTGATCGCTGTCGCCGCAGCCCTGCCTTACGGCCTCGAGACGGCGGCGCTCGCCTACTTCTCCGGAACGCTGGCGATGGATATCGTCCGACTACAGCTGACAGGCTGGCCGCGGATAATGGATGTCGACGCCAGAGCGGTTGCGGCCGCAGTCCTTCCCGCGCCCGTGCTTCTCATGCCTTTCACAGGGCTGCTGCTCTACCCCTTCCTCTATCTTTCTGCCGCATACCTGCTGAAACCTCTCGCGCCTTCGGACCTGGAGGCCATTGAAGAGATGGGTGGCGAGACCTTCCTGCAGCTTGCAGAAAGGTTCTCACGCCGCTAGAGAAAACCCTGTATATTCGTCGGAAACTTTTATAAACCCTCGGAAACAAAGTAGAGATATGGCTCACACCTCAGAGAGCTCCGTTCCCGGAAAGCATGTGTCCAGAGGCTCCGGTGTGAGCATCTTCTATCTAAATACATTCCAACCGAATATCCTGTATTTCTGATACAGGATGAGTAGGTTGGGACATCCTGGCCTGGTCTCCAACTCAGGGGACCCCGGGCAACAGGGCCCAACCGAAAAACGCCGGACATGTTCCTTTGAAACAGGAACAAAACCTGCAGTACATATCAAAAACGAAAAGCACTAGCTATACACAACACAATCCAGAAAGAACCGGGTACGTCAACCTGAAAAACCGATCGAACACGAAAAACACTCAAGAGGTGATAGGAAAAGCCGAACAGACTCAAAAACACATATAAACCTTTTTTCTCTTTCTATCTGTCCTGGTTGAACCCGTTGGCGAACGCACGGAGGCCG
>JBDGSE010000006.1:0-4614 GCA_042217695.1 Candidatus Nanohaloarchaea archaeon
CGTTAAAAAATCTATTTACCTTTCAGGAGATACAGCTCTTCAAACCAGAGTTTTTCCGAGTCAACCAGCTCCAGGTCGTGTTCCTCCTTCAGGGCACTGGAGTCTGCCAGAGAGCTTGCAACCAGCAGGAAAAACCCTTCATCGGCCAGAAAATTTTTTACACCGGATAGAAACCTTCTGGATGTTTCTGTGCCTTTTTCACCGCCTCTCCAGGTTTCCTCGTCCCCCAGACCTTCTTCACCAGGCAGGTAGGGCGGGTTGAATACTGTTATATCGTATTTTCCGGTTACGTTCTCGAAAAGATCGGATTCTACGAACTCGGCCTCGACTTCCCTGTCTCTGGCCCGGTTTCGAGCTTCTTCCAGCGCTTCAGGGTCGATGTCTGTCGCAGTGACTTCCGCGCCGAGCTCCGCCGCTTTCACCGCGATGGCTCCGCTCCCAGTCCCTATCTCCAGGAACTTTTTGCCCTCCAGCTCCATGTCTTCAAGGTTTCTCAGGACCAACCGGGTGTCTTCCCGTGGATTATAGGTCATCTCGCGGCCTTGAGGAATTCAAGGTACATCGGGTTTGGTTCAGTGAACCGGGAGGTGAACTCCGGGTGTGCCTGGGTCCCGACGAAAAACTGTTTGTCCGGGAGTTCGATGTACTCCACGATTTCACGGTCCTCCATCCAGCCGGAGAGCTTCAACCCGTTTTCCTGCAGTGTTTCGTGGTATTCGGGGTTGACCTCGTAGCGGTGCCGGTGTCTCTCCCTGGTCTTCTCCGAGCCGTATATCTCTTTTACGCCTCCCTCCAGGTCTGCAGTGTAGCCCCCGAGCCTCATCGTGCCGCCTTTCTTCCGTATCTCCTTCTGTTCGGGGAGTTCCGCGACCACCATGTGTTCCTCGCCGGATTCGAACTCTTCCGAGGCCGCATCGAGTCCGACAACGTTCCGGGCGAACTCCGTCACCATCAGCTGGAGTCCGTAGCACAGCCCCATTATCGGGATATCGTTCTCTCTTGCGTACTCTATGGCGTCTATCTTGCCCTCGACTCCGCGGGAACCGAATCCTCCCGGGATTATGACACCGTCGAATTCGTCGAGTTCTCCGGGCTCCAGTTCTTCGGTGTCGAGGTGTTCGATGTCCACGGAGCCTCCCAGCTCTGCCGCGGCGTGTTTCAGTGCCTCTTCCACCGATACATACGAGTCGTCCATCTCCATGTACTTCCCGCAGATGGCCACCTTTGCAACCGGTTCTGACTTCAGGTTTTCCACGCGTTCGGTCCAGCCCGTGATACCGTCTTCTCTTCCAGGCAGATCCATCTCGTCGGCTATCACCTGGTCCACATCCTGGCTGTCGAACTTCAGCGGCAGCTCGTAGACCGTCTCCAGGTTCGGGTCGGATACGACCGCTTCCTCGGGTACGTCGCAGAACAGCGATATCTTTTCCCGGGCGTAGTCCGCGAGCTCCTCGTCGCTCCTGCCTACTATCATGTCCGGTTCCAGTCCGACCTCTCTCAGTTTCTTGACCGCGTGCTGGGTGGGCTTCGTCTTCTGCTCTCCCGTGGTTTCAAGGTAGGGTACCAGCGTGGTGTGGATGTGGAACGTGTCCTCTTCGGGGAGTTCCGCGGTCATCTGTCTCGCGGCCTCCAGGTAGAACTGGTTCTCCATGTCTCCCACGGTTCCGCCGATCTCGACTATCACTATGTCCGCGTCTTCACGCTCCGCGACCTGTTTGAACCAGTCCTTTATCTCGTTTGTGAGGTGGGGTACCATCTGGACCGTTTCCCCGAGGTAGTCTCCCTCGCGTTCCTTGTCTATCACGGACTGGAATATCTTTCCCGAGGTGAGGTTCCAGTCTCCCTTTCCCTCGACGCCGAGGAAACGTTCGTAGTGGCCGAAGTCCATGTCCACCTCGGTGCCGTCCTCCAGGACGAACACCTCGCCGTGTTCGTGCGGGTTCATCGTACCCGGATCGACGTTCAGGTAGCCGTCGCACTTGAGAGGAACCGTGTGCAGGTCACGTTGCTGTAGAAGTTTTGAGACGCTTGCAGATACGAGGCCTTTTCCAAGCCCCGAGAGAACACCCCCTGTAACAAAGATCCACTTCGGCATAATACACATCCGGAGGACAGAAATAAATAATCCACGGAAACGGTCTACCGGTATTCAAACCGGTTTACAGCTCCAGCCATTTTTCTAGAGCGTTTCCGCTGTTCTCCTGAAATTTCTCCGGGGTCACTGCGCCAGGAGGCCCGACAGGAAGCTTTTTATACCGCTGAAAAACCCCTGTTTCTCGTTTTCCACGGTTATCGGACTGGAACTGTCGATACGGGTCTCGTGTTTCGGTGCAGACCGGTTTATCGAGGGATCGTTATAGCTGTCCTGTCCAGGGTCGGCGGTAGACTGGGAACTGTCCCTTTCCCCGGACCCGAAGCTGAAGATGTCTATATCTATTGTCAGCGCCGAGACGCTCCCTGCCAGAAATATCAGCGCGGCGAGCAGCACGTAAAGCTTTCTCATAGGTTGAAGTTTGGCATCCCTGTGTTTTAATCGTTTTTCAGTTCCCGGAACTTTTCTGCCATCTCGTTCAGCTGACGTATATCCAGGTTGATGACTCTCTCGTCGGAGTGCGGTAACCGGTCTCTCAGCTTTTTCGCGTGGTCCTTCTCGATGTCGAGGATGTGTCTGGCGTCCACGAACGCGTTCCTGGCCTTCTTCCTCTTATGGGTAAAAAGGGCGCGGGAGAACTTGAAGAACAGTTCCTCGTCTTCCACTCCGTGCCGCTCTCTGTTGGGGTATAGCTTGACTATCGCGGTGTCGACCTCCGGCTCGGGGTAGTAGTGCTCCCTGGGGACGGTCTGGAGCTTGACCGGGATGAAATAGTAGTTCGCCAGCACCGTGAGAGGCCCGTAACCGGACTCCCCGGGGTCGGCCACCAGCTTGTCCGCGAGCTCCTCCTGCAGGATCAACGCGGACTGTACCTGTTCCTTTCCAAGGTGCTCGATGATCTCCGAGGACATCTCGAACGGGGGATTGGAGACACATCTGTCGACCTCGGGTATCCCGTGTTCAAGTATGTCCTCGTTTACTACTTCGGCCTCCGGGAATTTCTCCTTCAGGTGTTCTGCGAGCACGGTATCGTTTTCCAGGGCGACGACAGATTCCGCCCTCTTCAGGAGTTCGCCGGTTATGTTTCCGGTCCCGGCACCTATCTCGAGTACGCGCTGGCCCTCTACTTCGCCGGCCTCCACCAGCGCCTCCACTATGTGTTCCGATGTGAGAAAGTTCTGGCCCTTGACAGGCTTTACACCCATCTGCTCCAGTTCACGTCTGGTGTCCATTATCCTGACACGAAAAGGTTTCTCTTGGTTTCTCCCTCGAGTTCCTGGATTATCCTCTTCCGGAAGGCCTTCACCGGGTCTGGCATCGAGGGGACACGGTCCTTGACATCCTCGAAGGACTCGAAGTCGCCTTTTTCGCGTTCATCGAGAAGCTTCTGCATGTGTTTTGAACCTATGCCCGGCAACAGTTCAAAGGCGTGCCTCCTCGGTGTAACCGGTGTGGCGTTGTTGAAGAACTCGACGAACTGGTCCTCGTTCTCCTTCACGAGCTCGTCAAGCACGTATTTCAGTTCGCTCCTTGCGTTACCTGTCAGGTCGTCGTAGGAGACCTTGTCCTTTATGTACTTTACACGGTCGCGTTCGCCTTCCCCGATGTAGAGTTCTTCTCCGCCCTTGGGCTGTTCCTCTTCACGCATCACGACCTCAAGCAGGTTGTAGTACTCGGTGCCTATACCCTGGGCTACAGGTTCGTCTTTCTGTCCGGCTCTTCCGTGTCGCAGGAAGTCCAGCACCTTGATGTTGTCGTCTTTCTTTGGCATTGGTGGTATCACCTGTTGAGGTCCTGAACTGCGGAATCCAGGCCCTAAGGTCTCTTACTTGTTAAATAAAGGTAGCGAGATGTTAAAAGGCTTTCCTCGGCGGGAACCTACTCCAGGTCGATGCTCTGGCAGATATCAAGGATCTGCTCCACCTCAGAGTCCTCAAGTTTTACCCGCTCCTTCGAGAAGATCGCTCTCACGGTGGATTCGTGCTGCGGGACCAGTTCCAGTATCTTGTAGATATGTTTCTCCTTCAGGTTGTCGATCTCCGCCAGTTCGTCGTGGATCTCCTTCAGCGTTTCCACGTCGTCGATCTTCATGTGGCGGGTGAGGTTCTCCAGCGCTATCTTCTGCTCGTGTGTGAGTTCCTCCTCTTCACGGTCCTGCAGTACCTCGAGAGCCTCAGCAGGGTAGACGTATTCCTCGTCCTTTATCTCCATATTATTCCTCCTCCATCTTCTGCAGGTGGATCGCGGGAAGGAAAAGCGTTTTCACGTTCCCTCCGTCCTGGATTTCGACCTGGTAGGCGTCTCCTCTCATACCGGTCACTTCACCGGTCTTGCCGTAGAAACGGGCGTGGGGTCTTCCCTCTGTTTCGGAGGAGCTTATCTTTACCTTTACAGTTTCGCCTTCCTCGAACTCCTTGAGGCGTTCATTTACCGTGGTCTTCGAACCGTCGCGGGAGAGTTTCTTCCTCGCGCCGTGTAGAGAACCTCTGGATTTTTCTGCCATAGTTTCTGCACCTATAGGA
>JBDGSE010000007.1:0-5135 GCA_042217695.1 Candidatus Nanohaloarchaea archaeon
ACGGACTGGTCGGCGCACATCCACCAGCACCACCGCCCGGAGAACAACCGGGTCATGAAACTGTTTTTCGAACGCGACTGTCCCTGTGATAAACACGACAACATAGCGGAGCACCGGATGGAGGAGATCGAGCCTTTCCTGTCAGGCCTTGAAGAAGAGCTCGGGATCGATATCGAACGCGGTTTCCTCTCGGAGATGGAGAACGAGGGATACCTGGACGCGCTGAGAAACGTGCTTGAAAACATGGATGAGTTCGATGAGATATATGGAGGAGGTTTCCGACGCCGGTACAGGTCTCCCGTGGTTAACACCTGCGACTGCGGGTTCTCGCATGCGAAGGGTGCCGCCTATTCCTCTGACACGGATGAACTGGTCGCCGCCTGCAGGAACGGGGCGTGTTCCCACGGGTTTTCATCGGGAAAGCTTTCCGGCGATATCGGAGTTTACTACCTTGTGGACCCTGTCAGAGATCCGGCGAGGAACGTGGCAGTCCACGTGTTCGGTGGCGACTACCGTGAAGCGGAGAAGGAGCAGGTCACCCCGAAGGTGGTTAAGGTGGCGAAGACCACCAGGCTTGCGACCGGTGAGACACCTGCGTACTTCCTGGCCCCGATGATAGCGGACGAGGAGGGCAAACCTCTCTCGAAGTCGAAAGGCACCGGTAGAACAGTCTCCGATATAGAAGACCTGGAGGAGTACGGCAGGGAGATGGCTGGAAAGGCCTCGGGATGGATCGAAGAAGAGAGGGAGTACCTTCCAGAGTCAGAGCTCTAGGTGTCCGGCATGTCGTCCGGGGTATCAGGACCTCTCTCCTTGACCTTTCTCTCGTGCTTGTCCTTTATCCTGTAGACGTTGGTCGACCGACCGCATTCCGGACATTCGACCCACCACGGCCTGGAGCCAAGCTCCTCTCCGTCCTCGAAGACGTTGCCGCAGTAAGGGCATTTTATCTCGTAGTAGAACATCTCGTTGTCGTAGGAGAACATCTTCAGCCAGCCGGTCTTCTCACCTTCATCGTTCTCCAGTTCCCGGTTGGTCGCGTATTCTACGCGGTCGTAATCTATCTCCTTGTCCATGTTATCAAATTAAGTAAAGCTCAGTTTTAAGTTTTCAAGGCATCATGAAGCTGTAGACTGTCTCGGCCTCTTCGTCCGACATCTCTATATCGATCTTATCCGTCCCGTCAACATCGGAGATGGACTTCTCTATCTCCAGGAAGTCCCTGGGTTCATCGAATTTCAGGTGCTTGATATCGGGGTTGAACCTTTTCAGCAGCATGATGTCCCATTCGAGTTCCGAGTTCAGTATCCTCAGGTCGTAACCGTTGATGGTCGCGAGTAGAGCCCGGGCAACGTCTTTCTTGGTCTCGATACGGGCATAGGCCTCCTCCTGGACCGGACGACCTTTCAGTCCTTCATGTCTCTCGCCGTCCACCACGTACTCGTCGATGCCGGGGACCCGTTCCAGCAGCTCCGGGTCGTCTAACTCTGCCACGACCATGTCTCCGTCCATTTCCACAGAATCCACCCGTCTCTCAAGATGCTCGACAAGTTTCCCGGGTTCTTCCGTCGCGTATATCTCGGCCCTCATAGAGGATTTTACCCCGGCAAAGCTTTTATTTCAGGTCTTAGAAAGTAAGATTATGAAACTTTTCGACAAGATAAACCGGGACGAGGAAACCGAGGAAGTGGCAATAAGACCTTCAGAATCCAGTGGAGGCGAAAACAGGCTGGAAAGAGAGGCCGAGGCCCGGTTGACAGAGACAGACGATTCCAGCGACTCCACCTCCGAGGAATCGGGTTCATCCGGCTCTTTTCTACCGGGGATGGACGCGGATACCTCCAGCACAGAGAGTTCGGAGAGCATCACCCGGGAGGACATACATGAGCAGAATCAGAAAATCATCGGGCTGCTCGAGGATATAAAGTCGGAGATGAGGGGTTACTGAATGGGTTACTACGATAACGTCAAGGATTCGGTACGGGACAACGGAAACGATACCGATGAAGACGACAGCGGCGACATGTCAGACCGGTTCTCCACCCTGAAGGAAGAGGCACAGAAGACCTCTCCCGAGGAGGAAGAGGGAGACGACACGCCTATAGAGATACTGGAAGACGGTCTGGAGCAGGAACCCAAGAACTCGAAACAGGGCCGTTCGAGTTCCCCCGATAGAGGGCAGAGGGACAGGACCTCCTCTGGAGACACACAGGGATCTCGGCATCAGAACCGGAAGGAAACAGGCAGCACGGAAACGCCCGACCAGAAAGGGTCTCGAAACAGTTCCACGGACAGCGAGGAGATAGTAAAGAGACTAGACCGGATAATAGAACAAAACGAGAAGATGATTGAAATCCTTGAGAGCTTCGGTCGTTAAGCTATCTCGACCTGGATCTTCTTCCGTCCGTCCTGTTCCTGGACGTTCTTCTGCTGTCTCAGGGTGATCTCGAGAGCGAGTTCCCGGTGGGTATCCTTGTCCTCGTACTCCATCTCAAGTTGGTTGGCCTCACTCGGGTTTATCTTTACTTCCTCTCTCCCCTTGAAGCTGAGACCTACCTCTCCCTCTCTGATCTTTTCAGAGAAGTTTTCAAGGAAGTTCGCCAGCTCTTCGTTCGAGAACTCAAAATCGAGATCAAGTTCCTTGCTTGACATAATCACGTTTGAAGGGTTAAACGTTTTATTTTTACCTCACTCCTCGCTTTCTTCCCCGTAGTCGGTTTTCTCCATCAACTTGGATGAGAGCCAGTGCTCCTTGCCCTCGAGTTCCCTGATAGCTTCAACGGTGAAGAAGTACGCCACCATTATCATCAGGAATCCCAGGTAGGCCGGAGCCATGCTTACGACTCCCTGCAGTGGATAGAGCACCGAGAAGATGAGTAGCGAGCCCAGGATAAACAGGGTGAAGGAGGTCCCGATTTCGGCGTTTAACGTTAGCTTGGGAAGACCGAAGACATCTCGGTCCCTGCCTTCTGATTCGTATAGCTTCATTTATTGCACCTTATAAAGAGAATACTCGTTGTGGTTTAAAGTTTTTTCTTTTACAGGTCCTCAACGTTGAACTCCCGCTTGCCAGGCGTGAACGCTGAGGGCAGATGGATATGGTAGACGCCTTCACGTTTCTCGATAACCAGAGGAATCTCTTCAAGAAGACGCGACACGTTTATCGAGTAGACTCCTTCTTCTTTAACCTTTATAGAGTCAAGATCAAACTCTATGCGTATATTGGAGTTCTCAGTCTCTCCCTTTGCAACCATCTCCTCTATATCGGACTTCACAAGGTCGCGTTCTTCTTCAAGTTCCTCCTGGGATAGCTCATCTTCTTGCTCGTACATGAAAAGAGAAGAGCCACATTCACAACCGTTTATAAGCTCCTCCGAGTCGTCTTCGTACGTTTTACCGCAGTTCATGCACCGATGAGGCATCAATTATCGTCCTCCAGTTTGGCGAGGAACGAGACAGCGTCCCTCTCCTCCTTTATCTTCTCCATAACCCGGGAGTTTCCGACTATGGTAAGGCCCTTCCTGTACTGGTCGTTCAACAGTCTCTCGTAAAGTATGCTTTTGGCCTTCTCGAACCTGGAAGTTGAAGCGTCCAGCCCCAGGAACTCGATCCCAGGAAAGTCATCGTCGACCTCCTCCATAGAGTGTTTTATGAGGCGGCGTTTCTCGTCCGGCGTCCATCCCTCCTCGAGCACCAGTACGGCATCGTCCCGTACCTTGTTCAGGATCATGTCCAGCTTGTTCTCAAATTCCTGTTCAGAAAGCTTCTCGCGGGACAAAAACTCGATAGTGACGCCATCTTCTGTCATTAACCTAACCTTCCCACTATTTCCTCATAAAGTTTGTCGATGTTTTCCCCCTCTTTCGCGGATATTTCAAGTACCGGATGCTGGGGGAAGGCGTCTCTTACCCTTGAAGGATCTGCTTCTTCCAGATCTACCTTGTTGGCAAGTATAAGTATCGGTATATCCTTTGCCTCCAGGTTCCCTATTATAGTGACGTTCACCTGGGTGTAAGGATCCTTAGTAGAGTCAAAAATCACCAGACACGCATCTACGTCATCCAGGTACTTTATGGCCTCGACTATACCCTTTGTGGCTTCTTTTGCACGGTCCTTCGCCTCGTCTTCTTCCAGGCCGTGCTCTGTGAAATCCTTGAAGTCCACATTCGTGGATATGCCCGGCATGTCGAGCAGGTTCATGTTTATGGAACGGCCGTCGTCCGTCTCCAGCGTCACCTTCTCCTTTTTCTCGACCGCCCGCGTCTCGTGCGGGACCTCGGAGACATCACTCATGTCCTCCCCGGTCAGGTCAAGGGATATCTGGTTGGCCAGCGTTGACTTCCCCGCATTCGGCGGACCGTAGATACCTAGGCTGAGATCGTCCTTTTCCGATGAACTGAACAGGTTCGACAGCAGTTGCTTGAGGCCTTCTAACATTTTGACACCGGATAATAATAAAACAGACAGCCAGCTATAAAAACCGTTTCCCCTTGAAATTAATAACCTCAAACTGGAAAGGTAACCCGTGAAAACTGAAAAAGGCGTTATCGTCGTGGCCTGGAAGAAACCCTCCATAAAGCCCCGATACATCGTCCTGAAGAGAAAGAAAAACTGGGAGGGCTGGGAACTCCCGAAAGGCCACCTGGAGAATGGTTACGAGTCCACGGTCGAACTTGAACTGGAAGAGGAAGCCGGCATCCGGGAAGAACAGATACAGGAACTCGAGCCCCTCAACCATACCGTGGAATGGGAGTTCGAACGCGACAACGAGGAGATAAAACGCGAGTACAGAGGTTTCCTCGTGAAAGTTGACGACGACGCAACCGTTGACACAGGGAACAACCCCTCGGACGAACACGAGTTCGGCTACTTCTTCAACTATGAAGACACGCACTCGATGCTGACCTACGAGGACCAGAAAGAGTTACTGGAGAAGGCACGGGAAGAACTGAAGGAGAGAAAAGTCTGAAAAACCTCCCAGAGAGAAAACTCTACATGTCCGAACAGCTCCCTGAACTCTACGAGTTCGAAGGCTGCCCCTACTGCCGGAAGGTCCGGGAGAAGCTGACCGAACTGCAGATCGACTTCATCGCAAGACAGGTCGACCCACACGACCGGTCCCGGGTAGAAGAAGT
>JBDGSE010000008.1:0-4983 GCA_042217695.1 Candidatus Nanohaloarchaea archaeon
GAATTCTTTGACTAGGTCGTTCATGTTTTTCCGTACTTCGCGTTTGCCCTGCCAGTAGATGCCGAAGACGGATATCGAGTCTAAAACGATGCGGTCGTATGAGTCGTTGTCGCTGGCCTCTCTTATGTTCTGCGGGAGGTATACGGTGGAGTCGGAGGGCTCCATGTTTTTCATGTCGAAGTTGTCGGGGAACTCTTCGAAGTCCCAGCCGAACTGTGCCGCGTCTTCCTTTATCTCGTCTGGTAGTTCTTCCGTGGTTATGTATAGAACTTTTTCTCCCTTCTGGAGGCCTTCCCAGAGGAACTGTGAGCAGAACGTTGTCTTGCCGGTTCCCGGTCCTCCTGTTAAAAGCACTACGGAGCCCTCGGGAAATCCTCCGTCTACAAGTTCGTCGAATCCTGGTACGCCGGTGGTTACTCTGTCTGGCATAACACTGTTTGTGGAAAAACAGTATTTAAGGGTTGTATGTCGCGGCAAACAGCGAATTGAGATATTAAAAAGGTTTAAAGCACGCGTTTGACTTTCTTGACGGCTTTTTCCATCTCTACCTTGACAAGCCCCATGTTAACGTCCGCTTCGGTCAGGATGGTTAAAATGCCTTCTTCTCCTGCGCCTGTGGAGACGAGTTTGCCGTCCTCGGATTCGATGGTTACCTGGTTCACGCCACCCATGTTTAACGCGTCGGAGGCGGTCTCTCCTGAGCCTACGGTGGACGCAGTCATCGCACCTACCTGGTCGTCGTCTATATCTCCGCCGAGGTTTGAAGCGATTAGAAGACCGTCTCTCCTTACTACTGCGGCACCCTTGATCCCCTGGACCTCGCCCAGGTCTTCAAGAGGTTCCTGCAGTTTCTCTTCTTTACTTGCCATTGTTCACACCTGAAATTGTTGTTTCGTATTTTTAAAGTGTTGTCGGGGTTTTCCCTGCCTCGGTGTTCTATGCATAGTACCACGAGTGTGTGCTGAGGATCTTCTCCATCAGCTGGAGTAGTGCCTCGTCAAGGTTTTCGCCGTGCTTCGAGTCGACGCCGATGGTCTCCATGCCGGTCTTCTCCTCTATCTCCTCGGGGTCGAGCGCGTCCTCCTTGTTCTGGAAGTTCGCGAGAACTATGTAGGGTAGGTCTTCGGCCTCGAGCTCGTGTTTCATCTGTTCGACGCGGTCGTAGTTCGGGTCCCTGGAGTCCACGACTATGAAGCATCCGAACGTGCTCTTCCCCAGGAAGTCAAGGGCCCAGTCGAACCGTTTCTGGCCCGGTGTTCCGAACAGTTCGGCCTTTATGCCTTTTCTCTCGACCTGGCCGTGGTCGAGCGCGACTGTCGTCCCCAGTCTGTCGACCGATACGGCTTCCTCGGACATGTTCTGAACGGTGGTGGATTTACCTGAGTCGTACGGCCCTGTGACAAGTATCTTGGGCACGTACATCACCATCCCTCTCGGCGTGATGTCGTAAGGCACCTTTGTGTCGACGTCCGGTTTTCTTACGTCGATGAACTTCAGGACGATGCCGGAGCGTTCCAGCCCTTTCAGGTGGATCACGTAGTCGAATATGTCCTCGATCTCCTCCATGACGTCGTCGCCGTCCTCCTCGAATCCGAGGTTGGGGAGGAAGTAGTAGTTGACCGTGTTCGTCCTCTCGGCTACCGGTTTCAGAGCCTCCGCTAGGTCTCTTACCGCATCCCACTGTCCGACGAACGCGTCAAGCGAGTCGAGAACGAAGGTGGAACCGTATGACTCCATGTCCTCGATCGCCTCCTCCGCGACGTCCTTTGTCTCTTCCAGGAATTCCTCGCGGTCGTCCTTCAGCGAGGTGTCCAGCGAGTAGTCTCCCTGGGATTTTTTCCCCAGTGTCGACGAGAAACCGTCGACGAAGGCAACCTGGTCTTCGCGACCGCTTGACTTTACGCGTTCCTTGATGTATTTCGGCATCTTGTTGTTGATGAAGTATACAAGGTTGTCTTCCTGGTCGAGCCTGTAGTTGACCAGTGCAGAAGCAAATTCTGATTTGTCCACCGCCAGGTCGGCCAGGAACAAGACGTTGGAGCCGTCTTCCACTCCTCCGTCCAGTGCCTCGTTCAGTCGCTCCAGAGGAAGTTCAATCTTGGACATATTATGCTATACTTTTCACTAGTTTATAAATCTACTTTTGGGCCGGAAAACGTATTTTTAGGATTGAGAAGGCCTGAAACAGTGGAAAACAGTTTCTGGTTTTCAGTTCTTTCAGGTGTCTATGTTTACCTCTCCGGCATCGCCATCGACCTCGAAGTCCTTCCAGTCGCGGGTGTGGTCGGTCTTGTCCATCCTCTCGACAGATATCTGGTTCTGGTCTCCGTCAACCCTGAGCTTGATGACCCCGTCGGCCACGTGGCTGACGGTGGAGATGGTCTGGTCGTCGTGCATACCCTCCTCGAGTGTTATGAGGAGGCATCCGCCCGAGCCCGCGCTTTTCGCGCCGACGACCTGCAGGAATTTTACAGCAGAGGTGGCGTCCGTGTAGAGGAGCAGTGTGGAGGCGGAGTCCATCGCAACCCGCTTCTCGTCATCTCCAAGTTCGTTCAACGCGTCAGTGAATGTCATGTTCATCTGGTTGAGGTCGGACAGGCCTTCCAGGGCGAACTTCGAGTCGGAGCCGCCGGCCTGCCAGGAGTAGCCGTCCACGAAAACTATGTTGTCGTCGTACTCGGAGAAGTCCCATCCGTAGTACTCGGCATCCTCCTCCACTCCTTCCGGGCTGTCGTCCAGCGTGAAGTACATGGCCTCGTCGCCGTTCTCAAGGCCCTCGTATATGAATTTGTTTACTATCGCCTCTTTTCCTGTTCCCTCGTCCCCCATTATGATCACAGTGGAGTTTGCCGGGAACCCTCCGTTAAGCATCTCGTCCAGGCCTTCTATTCCGCTGCTTACTCTGTCATCGCCCATTGTTAGAACCTCTTCGGGAAGTGTTTTCCCTTAAAGATTTTTAGACATTCCTTGTTTAAAAGTAGGTCGCTTCCACAGACAAGTCCTAAACTGCCCTGAGCCAATAGTTTAATAGTATAGAGATATAATCTCGGTTACATGTCAGACGAAGTGGAAAGAGTGAAGACCGGGGTAGATGGGCTTGACCAGATACTTAACGGCGGCATCCCTCGAGGCCACACAACCATCGTTTCAGGCACCTCTGGCTCCGGGAAGACGACTCTTACCACAGAATATCTCTACTACGGCGCCAAGGACCACAACGAGAAAGGTATCTACTTCACGCTGGAGGAGCCTGCCAACAACATAATAGAGACCAGCAAGCATTTCGGCATGGACTTTGAGGCCGACGAGATCAAGGACAAGGTGCGTTTCTACGAGAGCCTTAACCTGATGCGTGAGGGCTCCGGCGGCGAGGTGTTCGAGCCGGACCGTTTCGTGGAGGAGTTCAAACGCCAGATAGAGGAGTTCGAGCCGGACCGTATCGTTCTGGACTCCATCACAAAGTTCGCGATGATCTTCGACTCCGCTGCCCTTCGCCGGGCAAAAGTGTCTGAACTGGCGCAGTTCCTGCGTGAACACGACACCACGGCCTGTCTTCTGTCAGAGATACCGTACGAGGCCGGCGACCATTCAGTGTCGCGGTACCAGATCGTCGAGTTCGTGGCTGACGGGGTCATCCTGCTGGGTTACGAGAGGACCAAATCGTCACGTACGCGTACGCTGGAGATCTTCAAGATGCGCAGGACGGATCACTCCTCGGACATCCACCCGTTGAAGATAACTGATGACGGGATAGTGACGTACCCCAACCAGACCGCGTTCTAGCCGCGAGAGGAGATCTTCAGACCGTCTCCAGGAAGGCCCCCAGGACTATCAGGAGCACGCCTCCTGCAGCCATCTTGCCAAGGTCTTTCCAGGTCTCCATGTCGAAGTGCTCCCTGTAGATCGCGGCCGACATAAGGCTTCCCGTTATCCCGGCGACTATGAATCCAGACATCTCGAAGGCGGCATGGGGGACATACGCCAGCGGTGTCGGTACATGTTCTGTTCCGAACAGGAGCGCGGAAACCTTTTTCGGCAGTTCCTTGAGCAGTATGGAGAGGAACACTCCCAGGACAGAGGCGTTCCAGGTCAGTATGAACGCGCCCGCGGAACCTATTATGGTGGCGACCGCCAGTATCCCGAGGAACACGAGCAGGTTGTTGGCGAGTATCCCTGTGAAGCTCACGGAGTTCGTGGCGAACCCGGTTATACCCATCTTTACCAGCTGGCTCTGGAACACCGATACCTGGCTGGAGAAGCTTGAGGGATGGATGTATCCAAGCAGTCCGAACCCCAGCGTCTCTCCCAGGAACAGGGAACCGTACACCTTTAACTCGGGGATGTGTGGCCGGTGTTCTTTCTCGTCCTCCAGGAAGTAGCTGGTCAAGGGGTATACGAGAGGGATGGCGGCGAAGATTATCGTCAGGAAGCTTACCTTCGAGGGGAAAAGTATCGATGCAAGGCCGTAGCCCAGCAGCGCGGAGGAAAAACCGAGGAACACAAGCAGTTTCAGGTTCTCCTGTTCCTCCTCTCTCAGGATGAGCTCGGGCAGCATAAACAGGTTTTCCCTGCCGGATGTTTAAACTTTTACAGTTCGAAGTCCAGGTTTTCCCGAACGTACTGGTCCACTTTTTCTTCCGCTTCCTCGCGTTTCCTCTGGTGTTCGACCAGGAACTCCTCGATGCGGTCCTTGGCTATCTGTTTTAACTCGCCGGACAGCATCTCACCGTTCGAGTATTCTTCCCGGATGCGCTCAAGTTCCGAGTCGTCCTCTATGAGGTGGTACGCAAGCAGCTCGAACACCATGTCTTCCTCCACCTTTGCGCCTTTCTCTCGGTGTTCCTCCAGCGTGTCTCTTCCCCCTGTTTTTGCCTTGTCTATCTTTGCTTTCGCGTCTTCGACCGAGTCGGTCAATGCGATGTAGCTTTTCTCCTTGGACGAGGACATCTTCCCGCCCTGGAGCCCGCGCATGAACTTGTTGTA
>JBDGSE010000009.1:0-28809 GCA_042217695.1 Candidatus Nanohaloarchaea archaeon
ACGGTTGGAGTTTGGACTCTCGAGATTTAACAGTTGATGGAAAAAGGAGGGAGGGCGAAATATCCTATATGAACTCTACTCCGAGCTCCTGCTCGATCTCTTCTTCGTACTCGTCGCTGTGGGTCTTTTCTGGCCCGTATATCTGCGGAGACTCCACGCCTGTTACGATTATCATGGCCTGGAGACTTCCCTCCATGTCTTCATGGACCTGTGCTCCCCAGATGATCTTTGCCTCGTCAGAGAGCTTTCCGCTTACAGTGTTGACGACTTCCTGGGCCTCGTTCAGCGACAGCGAGGTACCGCCCGTTACGTTCACCAGCGCGCCTTCTCCGCCCTGAATATCCACGTCAAGCAGCGGGTTGGAGAGCGCCTTCTGTACTGCTTCCGTAGCTCTTGAATCGGTGTCGCTCTGACCCATTCCTATCATGGCGATTCCTCCTTCCCCCATCACCGCGCGGATATCCGCGAAGTCAAGGTTGACGAGTCCTGGCTTGGTGACGAGTTCGGTCACACCTTTGACGGCGTTTACGAGTATCTCGTCGGCGATCTTGAACGCGGTGTTCAGCGAGACATCGGGAACGATCTCGAGAAGCTTGTCGTTCGGTATAACGATCAGTGTGTCGACTGTTTCCTCCAGTCTTTCAAGGCCGTATTCTGCGTTGTTCTGTCTGGCCTGGCCCTCCATCTCGAAGGGAAGTGTTACGATCCCGACTGTGAGGGCGCCCTCTTTTTTGGCCTGTTCTGCGATGACCGGCGCGGCCCCTGTACCTGTTCCGCCTCCGAGGCCGCAGGTCACGAATACCATGTCGGCGCCGTCGACTGATTCCTTGACTTTCTGCTGGGATTCCTTGGCGGATTCCTCTCCGACCTTGGGGTCGGCTCCTGCGCCGAGTCCGCCTGTGAGTTCTTTTCCGATTAAAACTTTCTTGTCTGCGTTGGCGTAGAGAAGGTCCTGTGCATCGGTGTTCATCGCGATAGTCTCGCATCCCTCGATGCCGACTTCCACAAGTCTAGAAATAGTGTTGTTTCCTGCTCCTCCGGCGCCTATTACCTTGATCTCTGCCTTCCGTTGCTCTATGAGATCTTCCAGTTCGTCGTCGATGTCATGAGTTTTCTGTTTTGTCTGTGGGACGCTCCCGCTGTCGTTCCGCCTAGCTTCTTCGATTTGATCTTCCATCGTTCGACCACTCGCTGTGTTATGTATAAGAAGTAATCACCAACGTATATAAAATTGGCTGAAGAGCCGGCTTTGGGCTTTAAAAAGCGAGTACTGGGCGGATTCAGCCCCGCCAGCAAGCTGTTCGTTGACGTCAAACACTCAGTCTTCGTCCCACTCGACTTCCTCGAAGCCGGTGTTCTCCAGGATCTCGTCTCGGACCGCGTCCTTGACCTCCTGGGGCAGCTGGTGCTCATGTCCCTCGTCGTGGTGGTGCCCGATAACGACTTTGTCTCCTTCAAACTCTATTTCGCCGTGGCCCAGCCGGTACTCGAATATCTTCTCCGCCTTTTCTTCATCGTCTTCAACCTTTTCTCTTACATGGACCCAGTAGTCAAGGTCTTTTCCTGCGAGAGGGTGGTTAAAGTCTATCTTTACGCGGCCGGAACCTTTCGAGACCACCTTTCCTCTGCGGCGGCCTATCATCACCTGTTCTCCGACCCTCACGTTCACATCCTGTCTCTGGAACTCTTTCTCGGGATAGGTCTCCACCATGTCTGAGTCTCTTTCGCCGTACCCCTTCTCCGCGGGAACCGTGAATTCTCGTTCCTCGTCGACTTCCATATCCTCGATTTCTTCCTCGAATCCAGGAATCACGTATTCGTATCCCACGAGTACAGGTATGGGCCGGTACTCCTGGTCCTCGGAGTAAACGCCCTCTTCCTTTGCTTTTTCTTCGTCGGACAGGTCAAAGATCTCGCCGTCCGTTCTACCAACGTAATCTACAAGTACAAGGTCTCCTTTTTCCATCGTCACACCGAGGTCTTCGAGACAAACCGTTAAAAGTCAGGGTGATGAGGTTAAAAGATTTAGAACCTTAAACAGGGTTATGACCTGGATAAACGAGCTGCCTTCCCGTCTGCGTTCATCTCTGAATTCGCTGCTGGGAAGGGTGGAACAGCACGAAACTGTGTACGAGAAGGCGGAGAACCCCTCTCTTGGCCAGGTCTGGGTTGCACTGGCCCATGTAAACGAGCGGATGGACCGTATAGAAGACATGGTGAAGGCCCAGCGCCGGGCTCTCAAGGAGTCTGGTCTCGAGGTGGACAGGCACATGGATCGGGACCTTGAAGAAAGTCTTAAACGCTACTAGTTTCTCCTCCAGGTACTTTCTATGTCCTCGAGCTCTTTCTCTGTGGGGCGTTCCCCGGTATCCCAATCAAGTTCGCCAGGATAGTCGATAAAATCGGGGCGGTATTCCCGCGCTATCCGGTCGTAGTCATGTCCGTAATCAGATTCAAGTATCTCTGCCATCCGGGTTGCATCGTCAGCCGCCTCCGGTTTTAGCACCGCGAAAACTTCGCCTTCTGCACTCAGGATTTTTACGGCGTCCCGGTCCCTGAGATAGAGAAGTTCGTAGCCCACGTCGTGGCCTATCGATGTTTCAAGCTCGGTCTTCGAGGCCTCGCTGAAAGGTTGTTCCTCTGAATAGTTCTCGCCGAGGTACGCCAGTACCGCGGCCATCACTCCGGGTTCGGTCATCTCGTCCATCCTAGTCCATCACTATCGCTGGCCGTCCAGGTTCTGCGCGTGAGGCTTTTTCCTCATCGCTTTCCGATTCTGACTCGATCTTCACCCAGGCGTTGAACTCTTCCTCAAGGAAGTTGTGGTTCTCCTTCAGCATCTCTTCTTCCTCATCTCCCTCGAGAACTTCGGGGAGTTCTCCCGGGTCCTCCAGGTACTTCTGGAGGAGGTCCTTTATCATCTCGGCATGTTCCTCCCGGCCTTCCACGAGTCTGTCCATGGCTTCCCCGAATTCAGGTCTTTCCTCGACCACTTCTGATAGTTCCTGGAAGAGTTCTCGTTTCCAGTCATCCGCGAGGATGATCTTTATCTCCTCGTAGTCGCCGACGATATCCTCGAGTTCCCGTATATCGTCTATGGTGTTGTCTACCACGCTGTAGGCGCGCTCTATCTCTTCGTCCCGGAGTTCTCCGTCTGCCTCAGGCCATTCGGCCTCCGCAACGAATCCTTCTCCCCCGAGCTTGTCCCAGAGTTCTTCGCAGACGTGCGGGGTAAAGGGCGCCATCATCTTCACCTGTGTCTCCACGAGCGCGTTCACCACGTCGGAGTTTAACTTCTCTGAACGCCGCCGGTACTTGTTTATCAGCGAGTTCAGCTCGAAGAACGCGTTCAGTCCTGCCTTGCGGGTCTGGAACTCTTCAAGGCCTTCGGTAGTCTCCGTTATGATCTTCTGTAAACGGGAGAGGGTGTACCGGTCGAAGGTGTTCGGCTCGCGTTTTTCTCCTCTGTCGTGGAGTTCAAGTGAACGCTCGTAGAACCTCTTTATCTTTTCCCGGTACTGCTTCACCTGGTCGCCGCGCCAGTCCCAGTCCTGCCATGGTTCCCTGGACGCGAATATGAAGAACCGGGTGGTGTCGGCGCCGTACTCCTTGATGGCCTCATCCGGGAGCTTGACGTGCCCCTTTGATGAGGACATCTTCTTTCCTTCAAGGAGCCCCATACCCCATGTGGCTATCCCCTGGGGCCATTTCGATTCATCGAACAGCGCGGTGTGGTGGAACACCATGAATGTAAGGTGGTTCTGTATCAGGTCGAACGCGGAGGTTCTCCAGTCAAGCGGGTACCAGTACTCGAAGCTTTCACGGGCCTCTTCGACTGTTTCCAGGGAGATCCCTGTGGATTCGGCGACTTCTTCAGCGCTCCCTTTACCGTTGAATACGTGGTCGAAGAACACTGGCTCGAGTTTCTCCGGGTCGACGTCCTCTATTATGTGGCGGATGGTGTAGAACGCCATGTAGATAGTGGAGTCCGAAAGCGGCTCCACGATGAACTCGTCGTCGAACGGCATCTCTGTTCCGAGCCCGAAGTTCCTTATAGCGGGCCAGGACTCCAGCCAGTCGACGGTATGGTTGTAGTCCTCTCTTTTCTCCGGCGGTATGATGTCCATCCTGTCAAGGTTTTTCTGGGCTCTGTCCTTCCATCCGGGGTCGCCGTACTCGAGGAACCAGGAGTCCTGCATCGAGACGATGACCTTTCCGCCGCATCGACAGACGACCTCTTCTGAAAAGTCGTACATCGAGCTGAAAACGCCCTCTTCCTCGAAGCTCTCTATCAGCGAGTCCTTGATGGCGTTGACCTTCTGGCCGGCGAACTCTCCGCAGGACGCGTTCATGGTTCCAGTGTGGAACTCTTTCTCGTAGATATCTTCCGTGGCTTTCTCGAGCGCTTCCTCGTCTTCCTGTGAATCCACGCCGTACTCTTCGCAGGCCTCTTTCGCGGGAACGCTACCGTAACCTTCGACGTTGATTATGGTTTTCGGTTCGATGTTCTTCACTTCCCGAGGCTTTATTCCGTACTCCTGGAGCATCTCCTCGTCCTCCTGGATGTCTTTCAGCGAGATCCAGTCGTAGGGTGCGTGAGCGGGGACCGACATCACCACTCCTGAACCAGAGTCCGGGTCGACGAAATCGGCGGGCAGTATTATGATGTGTTCTCCAGTGACAGGGTTTCTAACTTTCTGGCCTATGAACTCTTCTCCCGTGGCCTCTCCAACTACCCGGACGTCTTTGCCCTGGTGCTCAAGTTTCTCGGCGGCTTCATCGCTCACCACCCATCTCTCGTCCTCGATCTCCGCGATGACGTATTCTGCTTCCGGATTGATCAGCATATGCGTTACCCCGAACACGGTCTCTGGCCTCAACGTGGCGGTCGGGAAAACGTACTCCTCACCTTCAAATTTTACCAGGGAGTAATCCTGTTTCTCTGCGTCCTCGCCTTCAAGCAGGTCGTGGGTGGTAACCGGGTTCTCGTCGTTGAGGCAGTATTTTGTCGGATGCTTACCCTTCTTAACGAGACCCTTGTCCCGGAGCCGCTTGTACTGCCACTCTATGAAACGGTTGTACTGCGAATCGTTCGTCGTGAACTCGCGCCTCCAGTCCACTGAGAATCCCAGCTTCTTCATGTTCGGCTTGTAGCTGTTCTCGATAAAGTACTCTGCGAAATCCATAGGTTCCTCCCAGGAGTCCATCGTCTCCTCGGGAACGTTGTAGACATCTCTCAAGACCTGTATCTGGTCCTCGTCTCCTTCCTTTACGCGGTTCAATGCGCCGATTATCGGGGTTCCGGTGACGTGCCAGGCCATCGGGAACAGGACGTTGTAACCCTGCATCCTCTTGAAACGTGCGAAAACATCCGGTAGCGTGTATGTTCCGACGTGTCCCAGGTGCATACCCCCGCTGGGATACGGGTAGGCAACGGTGATGTAGAACTTGTTTTCATCGTTCGGGTCCACCTGGAAGAGTTCTTCCTCCTCCCACCGGGACTGCCATTTTTGTTCGATATCGTTCATCCTGGAGACAAAGTCTTCGTCTTCAGCCATGGAAAACACCTCTGGAAGTTAATTTAATACGGTTAACTCTCGTAGAACTAGAGCGACAGGTGCAGAACAGATCCACCCTTGATTCCTTCGGTCATATAGTTTAATTGGTTCCTACTTTTAAGTTTGCACAGGTAGACTGAGGTATGAAGACGTTCATCGTCCTGGGGCACGACGCGCCGGTGACACCTTTCTCGCTCGACAACCTGGCCGGCGAAGGCCGAATGGATCTGCTTTCAAGGTGTGTGAACGCCGCTTTCCTGAAATCGCACGGTATAAGGAAGGACACACGGCTTTTCCTGGTGCTCGACGATTATATCACGCTGAGGTTTGAGGGTTCCGAGCTCGGTGGTATTAACCCGGACGAGCGTTCGATAGCCGCTCTTATCTCAAAGGCGTTGAACCAGCATTACGAATCCGAGCAAAAGATATCCAACGGTTTCTACTCCTCAATAAAAAGTTTTGGAGAGCTGCTCGATGGTTTTGACCGTGTGATAACGCTCCACGAGGATGGTGAAGACATCCAGGGTGCCGAAATCCCTGACGAACCTGTCTTCGTTCTGTCCGACAACAGGGACTTTACCGCCGCGGAGAAGGAACTGCTTGAAGACTCGAGGAGTGTTTCGCTGGGGCCCGAAGTATTGCACACCGATCACTCGATAACGGTGGCTCAGAACTTTCTTGACCGCGGTATGAAGTAATTTAAAAGTCTGATATCAATCATAGTATACGATGACCCGGCTAATCTGTGTAAGTAGTGGAAAGGGAGGGGTCGGAAAAACCACCGTGACCGCAAACCTTGGAGCGGCTTTAACCCAGTTCGGTGCTGACACCGTTGTTCTCGATGCAAACCTTACTAACCCGAACCTGGGATTCCATATCGGTATACCGCTCTACCCAAAGACCCTGCATGATGTGCTGAAGGGCGAGGCCCACATCACGGAAGCGATGTACATACACGACTCGGGGCTTCGCGTGGTACCGGCCGGGCTCTCGGTCGAGGACCTGAAGGATACCTCGCCGGAAAACCTCTCCGATGTTTTACTCGACGCAGTGGGGGAACCCGACTTCGTTCTGGTCGACTCCGCCGCCGGACTTGGAAAAGAATCCGTCAACGCCATAGAGGCCTCGGACGAGGTTCTCGTGGTAACGAACCCGAACCTTCCTGCTGTAACTGATGCACTGAAGACTGTGAATATCGCCGAGGACGCAGGGACCGATGTCGCTGGCGTCGTGCTGAACATGGTGAAGGGCCATGACGCAGAACTGGACACGGACGAGGTCGAATCTATGATCGGCCATCCTGTGCTGATGGAGGTCCCCCACCACGAGAAAGTTGAGGAGGCTCTATCCGTCAAGAAACCGGTGGTTCACCATGCGCCCGACCACCACGTCTCTGAAAGGTTCAAGGCGGTCGCGGGAGAACTGGCGGGAGTCGACTACGAGCCGGATTTGAGCCAGCAAAACTTTATCTCGCGGATTCTCGACCGGTTCAGATAGACAGGTTTTTAATTAAAGGTCCACAATTTTCAGGTGATGACCCGAGTCATATCTGTCATTTCCGGCAAGGGAGGCGTCGGCAAGACCACTATAACAGCGAATATCGCCGTTTCGCTGGCCCGACAGGACCAGGACGTTCTCATAATCGATGGAAACTTCTCTGGAGCCAACCTGGCCCAGCATTTCGGTATAGGGTTCTCCGACGTAACGCTTAACGATGTCCTTGACGGGGACGCCTACATAACCCAGGCCGTTGCCAAGCACCCGGAAGGCGTGTCGGTTATTCCCGCCTCCGTGCTGGAGTTCTCCGCCAACGCCCAGAACCTGAAGCATTCGATAGTTGACTTCCTTGGAGACAAGGACTTCGTGTTTATCGATGCTGCCGCGGGTATAGGAGACGAGGTAGAGGCCGCTATCGAGGCCTCCGACGAGGTTTTACTGGTCTCGGAGCCTGAACTACCGTCGCTGACAAACTGTCTGGGCGCCAAGAAACTCGCGGACCAGTTGAACCGCGACGTTCTAGGGCTGGTGGTCAACGGCGTGAGAGGAGAGCGTTCAGAGGTCTCGATGGACGATATCGAAGACCTCGTGGAGACAGACATCCTCGGGACCGTCCCGGACCATAAACATGTCAGAGAGTCCATCGCCCTTAGAGAACCGGTGGTTTCTTACAAGCCCGACTCCCGGGCGTCGATCGCTATAGAGGATATAGCGCACCGTTTGAGAGGAGAGGAACCACCCGAGCGCGGATTCGCGCAGAGACTGAAGACCGGGTTCCAGGAACTGAACCCTTTCTGAAGCAGTAGTTATTAAACCCTGCGAGAGGATTTTCAATACATGACAGACCTGAAGCCGTACGAGCTGTACCTCTGGAGCCCTAAACGCAAGGAGTACGAGAACACTGAGATACCGGATGACATCGACTGCATCTTCTGTGCGCAGGCCGAGGGCGATGACCGGGTAACCAAGATAACTGTTTTCGAGGACGACTTTCTGATGGTTGAACTGAACATCTTCCCGTACAATACAGGCCACCTGATGGTAGTTCCCAAGAAACACATCAACTCGATGACAGAACTGGAGGACGAGGAGCGCGACCGGCTTTTCAAGATGGTGTCCCGTGTGGAAAAATTACAGCGGGAGGTCCGTGAACCCGCGGGGATCGACGTCGGTATAAATCTCGGGAAAGCCGCCGGTGAATCCATAGACCATCTGCACGTCCAGCTTGTTCCGATATACGAGAAGGACCGCGGCTTCATGGAGACATCTCTCGATACAAAGGTCATGAAGGAATCGCTGGAAGATGTTCAGGAAGGCTATAAAGAACGTTCAGACATACTTGAAGGATACTGGTGATTTCATGGCGTCCTTCTTCCACTCATACGACTTGAGAGGAGTTTACCCGGAAGAGATAGGTGAGAGAGAGGCTGAGCGAGTAGGTAAAGCCTATGGAACCTTTACTGACGCTGAAGAGGTCCTTGTTGGGCGGGATGGCAGGAGTCATTCCGATGAAGTCGCCTCCGCATTTATCAACGGTGTCAGGTCGACAGGAACAGATGTTATAGATGCAGGACAGGTTCCGACTCCGGTTATATACTTCGGCATGGTCGACAGATCTATAGAGTCCTCCGCGATCGTTACAGCGTCTCATAACCCTCCAGAGTATACAGGTTTCAAGTTCACGAAGGAAGGAGCGCTTGCAATGTCTCGTGACGGAGGTATGGCGGATATAGAGAGGCTGTACGAGGAGAAAGAGTTTGAAACCGGTTCAGGAGGTTACAGAGAGGTCGAACTGGAGGAAGACTATGTTGATTTCGTCTCGGAAAAAATAAAGCTGCAAGACGGGCTTGAGGTCGCCGTCAACTTTGGTAACGGTGTCACAGCAGATATCGGCGTAGAGTTCCTGGAATCGCTGGGTTGTTCCGTGACCCCGGTGAACGATGAGGTGGACGGCTCCTTCCCCAACCATCTGCCTGCGCCTGGAGAGGAGAGGGCTCAGGAACAGCTGCGGGAGGCGATGGATGATGAAGACCTCGGCATAATATTCGATGGAGACGGTGACCGTGCAGGTTTCATGCTGGCCTCAGGAGAGTATGTAGCAGAGGATAAGGTGATAGCCGTCTTCGCGGAGGAAGTACTGGGCAGCAGGGATGGCAAGGTGCTGCACGATCTCCGGGCCTCGAAACTGGTGCCGGAAAGGGTTCGGGAGAACGGCGGCGAACCTGTTGAGACAAGGGTCGGCCACACGTTTATCTCCGAGGAGATACACGACGATCCGGGCATAGTTTTCGCCGGCGAACTCTCGGGGCATTACTACTTCCCCGCCTTCGAGGTTCCGTGGGACGATGGCCTCTTCGCCGCCGCACTGATGTGTGAGATCGCCTCCAGTCAGGATTTAACGGAAAAGATAGAGTCGATGCCGGAATACCCGGTCTCCCCGGAGTTGAGGATTGACTGTCCCGAGGAGGCGAAACAGCAGGTGGTGGAGGGTATAGAGCAGAGGTACTCGGATCACCCGACCACTGACAGGGACGGCGTGAAAGTGGAGTTCGATGATGGATGGGCTCTCGTCCGGCCCTCTTCGACGGAGCCAAAGATGAGTGTCCGCTGCGAGGCTGATTCCGAAGAAGCGCTGGACAGGATACTTGAAGAAGTGAGGGAGGACGTGGAGGAGCTTATAGAACAGTTCAGTCCTTGACCTCGTTCATGAAGGTTCCTGAAGATATCACGTCTCCCATGCCGACGAGGCGTTCCGGTTCTTCATGTATTACCGGTGGAATGGCCACCACGTTGTAGCCCTCTATCTCCGCTATTCCCTCGCGGCCGAAGCCGTCCAGGTCGAAGAAGTCGCCGAAGTGCTCCAGCTCATCCAGTTTCCTCAGGTGCTTGTCCTCCATGTCGAGTCCCTGCAGGTCTTCGCGGGAGGGTATCTCGCCCTTCTCCGCCAGTTTTATCGCGGAAAGTTCTCCGAACAGCATGCTCTCCCTGAGTTTTTCCGGGCCCACCGGGTAGTCCTCCCGGGTTACCAGGAGATGGAAGTCGTAGGTGTGGATGTGAACTCTTGAAAGCTCAAACCTCTCGATCAACTCTTTCGAGGTCTGGTAGGCCTCTCCCAGTGCACCCTCCTCTGATTTCGATTCCAGGTCGAGCTTTTCCTCCAGCTGTCTCATCTCGTAATCGTCGAAACCAAGGCTGTCTACGTGAGGGAACACGCGTTCCGCCACGAGATCCAGAAGTTTCTGCTCCATATCCACGTACTCCACGTGTATCGGGGTCTCTATCTGTTCCAGCTGTTTCTCCGATTTTTTCAGCTTGGCGTTCATGTTGCCCTCTATGTTCTGGAAACCGGAGAAAAGTACGCGTTCAAGGTTTTCGTCCATCGTCTCCAGGTTTTCCTCCACCCCTTTCCGGAAGTACGGCCCGAAGCCTTTCATCTTCTCCGAGACTATCAATCTACCGGTCCGGTCACCCTCGTACTCGAATATATGGTTCTTCTTGGTGCGGTCCGTGTTGGCGGCGTCTCTAACGTTTTTCAGAAGGAATTCCTCATCGTAAACAGGATAGAGGACCTTGTTTTCTATCTTTTCCGCGAGTTCCTCCGAGAGGAAGGGGGTGTAAAATATCACGGAGTTACGGAACTGCGAGAGATAGTTGGACATTATCCCGGCCTGTCCGCCTATCTCTTCTACTCCTTCGCCCTCGAATTCAAAGCCGTCCGACTCTATCTCCATGCTGGTCTCGTTCTTGACGCAGTAGAGCAGAGCCTCCTTGAGTTCCTCCTCGTTTGATATGGTTTCAGGCTTCTTTATCTCGGCGTCCGTGAAATCGAGTTCAAGTTCGTCCACGTCGTATTTCACGTCTATGTTCGCGTTGAAACCCACGAGTACGTCCGCAGAGTCGCGTCTATCCAGTTCTGTTATCTCCCTGTAACGTTTCAGCCATTCTTCTTTCATAGGCCCTCCATCAACTCCTTTGTCTCCCTGTAGGGGTCATCCGATTTTACCACTCCAGAGGCCACGAGAACCCCCTCGCAGCCCAGCTCGATGCTCTTCTCCACGTCTTCTGTGTTCTTTATCCCGGCGCCTGTAAGCGTTGGGACTGGTTTGCTGGCCTCTACCGCCTTTTCGATCATCTCGGGTTCTGCCTCAGAGACCGATACATCCCCGCCTATCAGTTCCGGTGGCTCGTAGGCTATGTAGTCGGGTTCGAACTCCCTGATTTCGGCGCATTCCTCGGGGCTCTGCGCGCATACCACTGTAGTGAGACCGGCTTCTTTGGCCCTTTCCACCGTTTTCCGGATCTCCTCTTTCTCCAGCCTCCGCTCCGAGTGGTTTATCAGGGTGCCCTCGGCACCTGCTTCTTTCACCGCCTCTGGCAGTATGTGCCCGGTATGGCTTCCAGGTTCCACGGGGTCGATGTGTTCCGCGAAGCCGGTGACGTAGCGGTCATCCATCCGGTGGATGTCGGAGGGCTGGGCTGCTATAACCAGCTCGTGTTCGAACTCGTTCGCCGCCTCTATACTGAGGTCTGCCAGAGAGCCAAAGTTTTCCCCGGTTCCCTCCCGGTAGGCCTTCATGTTAAGTATCAGTTTTTTCACCATATTATCAGCTCCGCGTCAGGATCGTTCAGCACCTCTACCTCGCCGTCCTCGAATTTCAGGTCGATGGTTTCGTCTCCGATACGTTTGCCCAGTCTCTTTCCGGTGATATCCGCGACCGGATCGACCTCGACGTGTTCCTCTGTGACCTTGATACCCAGCAGGTAACGGTCGATGACGTGCAGGAACATGCCGGCGCTCCAGGCCTGCTCCCCGCAGCCGATGAGGTCCCCTGTCTCGGCGTCAAGCACTTCCGGAAAGGCACACACCTGGTCTTCGTGGCTCCAGTCTGACATCTTCTCCAGGAAGTTTATCCCCTGCTTGTTCTTGCCGTACCGGAGGTTCGCGGCCGCCGCCCAGCCCGTGGTTAGCCCCCACACGCTGCCGGTGTGGTAGCCCGATGACTCGTATCCCGGGTCGGTCACTGCTCTGGTCCGGGCGCCGTGGCGGGATGAGAACTCCGCGTTCAGTTCCTCCAGGTAGTTATGGGCGCGCTGGTCGCTGAACTGTCCGAACATCAGTGGGACCGCGGGATTTATCGTCCTGGGGCTATCGCTGTCCAGGAAGTCTCTGACCCGGTCTTTCGTCTCGAAGTCCCTCAAACCTGAACGGAGTTCGCTCTCCGCCTCGTGGTCTGTGATCTCCGCGGCCCTGAGCCATAGAGCCTGTATGTCTATGGCCGGATCCCGTTCCAGGGTGTCCATC
This sequence comes from Candidatus Nanohaloarchaea archaeon, assembly GCA_042217695.1. Lineage (GTDB taxonomy): Archaea > Nanohalarchaeota > Nanosalinia > Nanosalinales > Nanosalinaceae > JBDGSE01. The sequence continues at coordinate 12,358 of JBDGSE010000009.1, forward strand.
CAGGTGCCTGACGGGTCGTGCTGTACTACCCCGTTTTCCGTTTCGAGCTGTTCCATGGCATCCTCCTGCTTCTGTTTTATACTTTCCGAGGTCTTCCAGTGCCTCTCCAGCTTGTCTGCAGCTATAACGTAGAGTGGTGCAGCATCCGCCGAAGCCGGGGGTTCCCTGTCCTCCAGCGGGATCATTCCTGGGAACCCGTCGGTCTCTGCAAAGTTCTCGAGTATCTCGTGTGCTGCCTCGAAGTAGCCCGCGTCTATCATGCCTAGAAGAGTCCAGTAAGTGTCGCGTGACCAGTAGTTCTGGAACCAGGGGTGTCCTGCGATGAGTCCGAGCCCGTCACGGTCGTAGACCATGTTCAGCATGCTGGTCTCTGCGCAGCCAAATCCTTGGCCGAGGTCAGGGTTTTCGAAATCCTGCTCCCTTCGCTCGATCGAGCTGAAGCTTGCCTCCGAGGTGGTGAAATCGATGGTTATACTCTTCGAGCCTCCGGCATCCACCTCCTCACGGAACACCATCTCGCCGGGGATCATGCATACCTGTCTGTCGCCCGGAAAATGCTCTTTCTCGTAGCTGTCTCCCTTCAGTTCGATCTCGTTTTCTGAGGATATCATCAGTTTTTTGCCGTCACGCGATAGGGTCAGACGGTTGGAGCGTACCTCGATATCGTATTCCTCTTCCAGAACGTCCTTCGACTTCGGCCGGATGTCAACCGCGGCTTCCAGTGCGGTCTTCGCAGCTTTTTTGCTTTCCGCCGTGTTCGTTATCTCGATCTCCAGTCGGAAGCCGGGCACCGACTCCGGGGTTGAGACATGTTCCTTGACACGGAGGCCGCCGGCGTTGAAGTGGTAGGTGATGCCGTCGCCGTATTCGACGCCTTCAAGGTGGTCGCCGTCCAGCCAGATACCGTTCACTTTGATGGCGTAGTAGTCCAGGAACTTGTACGGCGGGGACCAGTAACCGCTCCATTTCGACTTGAATCCTGTGTCGAAGTGCCTCAGAAGGAAACCGTGCAGGTTTGAGGTCACGCCGTACCGTTCCTCGAGGTTATGGTTTAACTGGTGCTTCATAATCTTGAGAGCGCGAACGACAGGTATAAAACCTGTATTTTGACTTTTGGGTAGTAATAGGGAGTGGGGGATGTTTTTATAGAGAGGAAACGGGTGTGTTTACATGGCGCCGGACAACTTTGTGGAGGTTTCTTTCGAGGTAGCCAACAAGGTAGGCGGGATCTACCAGGTGATAAAATCGAAGACTTCCACCATGAAGGAGTACTATGGAGACGACTACATAACCGTGGGTTTCTACGATGAGGAAAGCGCCCTGGACGAGTTCGCGACCCGTGATTTCCCGGAATGGGAGGAAGCCATCGAAGAGGTGGAAGAGAGCGGTATAGACGTTCACTCTGGCGTCTGGACCATACCGGGTTCCCCGAGATGTATACTTGTGGACGCCTCAGACATGGATAAATCCGTGGACGAGATAAAGGAGGAGCTCTGGGAGGACTACGGTATCGACTCGATAGAGGCGCCTCCAGACTTCGACGAACCGGTGAAATGGAGCTACGCCGTGGGCGTGCTCCTTGACAGGCTGGAGGATGAGCTTTCCGGGGACACGGTCTTCCAGTTCCATGAATGGCTTTCAGGTCCGGCCATGTTCAATGTCTCGGCTCCGACCGTGTTCACGACCCACGCCACGGTTCTGGGGCGGACACTCTCCAACACGGACTATGACCTCGAGACAGCGATAAAGCAGGGACAGGTGGAGGACTCCCGGGCAAGGGACTTCGGGGTCACCGCGAAACACCAGGTTGAGAAGACCGCGGCATCGGAGGCCGACGTGTTCACAACGGTAAGCAAGACCACGGGCCGGGAGGCGGAGGCGGTTCTAGATGTAAAACCGGATGCGATACTGTCGAACGGTTTCAACGTCGAGGCCTTCCCCAGCCTGGAGGAGCTTTCATACCAGCACAAGAAAAAGAAGGAGAAGGTAAAGGAGTTTTTACGCGCTTATTTCGAACCCTACTATGATGTGGAGCTTGAGGACGACCCCCGTATACTTTTCACCTCCGGCCGTTACGAGTTCCACAACAAGGGACTAGACCTGTTCATAGATGCTCTGTCCCACGTAAACGAGAGTGAGGGCGACGACATATTCGTGTTCATATTCGTGCCGAGTGACGTGAAGGGGCCGAAGATGGAGGTTCTTGAAAATATATCTCTCTACGACGAACTGGAGGACTACGTGGACTCGGTTATGCCCGAGCTACGGCGTCGTATTCTCAGCCACATAACCTCGGGCAAAGACCCGAAGAAAGGTGCGGATGAACTGCTCAGCGACAGCTCCACCATCGAATCGCTGCAGAGAAACTTTCACAAGAAGCAGGGAGAGGATGCTCCGCTCTGCGCGTTCGATCTGAACTACGAGGGAGACAGTATACTGGAGCGTCTCCGAGATAGAGGGCTGACGAACAGCAAGGACGACCGCGTGAAAGTGGTCTTCTACCCGACATATCTCTCCGTGGGAGACCGCCTCCTTTCGATGGATTACAACGATGCAATGGTGGCGGCCAGCGCCGGGATATTCCCGAGCTACTACGAACCGTGGGGTTACACTCCTGTTGAGACCGCGGCGAATGGCGCGATGTCTATCACGACCGACAAGGCCGGTTTCGGCCAGTTCCTGATGGAGAACACTTCAGAGGACGAGAGAAAGGGTATACGCATCCTCCGAAGGGAGAACTTTACCGACGAGGAGGCGGCCAAGAACCTCGCAGATATGGTGGACGACATCGTCTCCTACTCGAAAACCGAGATAACCGAGAGAAAGCACAACGCCCGGAGACTGGCCCAGATGACCTCGTGGGACAGACTGGGCCGGAACTACAGGGAGGCGCACGAGATGGCGCTGGAGGAGAACGAATGAGTCTCGAGATAGAGCTGGAAAACTTCGGGAAAACCTCTCCAGGAAAGGACTTCGAGGAGATCGACTACCCGGAGTTCGCTGACTACGAACCAGATCTCGAGAATATAAAGAATGCCGCGGAGGAACACGACCCCGATACCCTGGTGGTCATAGGTAACGGTGGCTCGATAACATCTTTCCGTGCATACTACTACGCTTTCCGTGAGGAAGTCGATACAGAGGTGGAGATAGTGACGACTCAGGACCCCGACCTCCTGAACAGGATAGGTCGTAATACCTCCCCCGGGGATACGCTCGTTATGCCTGTAAGCAAATCAGGCTCCACCACCAGTATGCTGGAGGCCACACTCTACTTTCTCAAGAGGGGCTACCCTATCTTCGCGGTCACCTCGGACTCCGGCCCTCTCAGGCAGATAATCGAGAGGGGAGGACACGGGGCGATAGAACACCCGGATGTGGGAGGTCGTTTCTCCGGCGCCACGGAGACAGCTCTTGTACCGGCTGCATTTGCCGGTCTGGATGTAGAGGAGTTGAGGAGAGGCGCCGAGAAGATATACGGGAAGTTCCGGGAGAGAAACGCTGCCTGGGAGATGGCGCGCGTGCTCCAGAACGCGGAGTCAGAGGGTTTCACAGAGATACTGGCGCCCTTTTACTCCACCAGGATGTTTGGTTTCTATCCGCTGCTCGTACAGCTGATGCACGAGACCGTCTGCAAGGAGGGAAGAGGCCAGACCGTCTACGGCGATCTGGGTCCAGAGATACAGCATCATACCAACCAGAGGCTGTTCGGCGGACGCGAAAACGTTGTGCCCGTCTTCTTCAGAACAGAGGCCCATGAACACGAGAAAATCAGTGTCCCGGAATCATTCAGAGACATCGGATGGAAGGACCGGTCTCTCGGAGACCTGCATGGGAAAGAGGTGAAGGATTTGCTCGAGTCGGAGTACCTCGGGGTCCGGAAAGAACTGGAGCAGGAGGACCGGCCGTTCGGAGCTGTTTCGCTGCTTCGGATGGATTACTCTGCCGCTGGAGAGCTTCTGGCTTTCCTGCAGTTCCTTGCGGTCTACTCCGCGGAACTGCGTGGTGTAAACCCGTATAACCAGCCGGAAGTTGAAAAAAGCAAGGAACTAGGTTTCGAACAGAGGTTCAAATAGATGAAAGTGCTCCTGCTCTCGAAAGAGTTCCGGGACGGCGAAGGCGTATCGGAATACTGCAAGAACATCGCGGAACACCTGGTCGAGAACGGTCATGAAGCCACGATAGTTTCCTTCGACGATGGTTCCTACTACAGTATAGATGAACGCGTGGAGGTGCACAGGGTGCCGCTCCACTTCGAGGGCGACAACATCTACAACTGGGCCATGATGCTCAACAACGAGCTGAAGGGCCAGGCCCGTGAACTTATGGAGGAAGAGGAATTCGATTTGATACACGCCAACGACTGGACCACTATCCCCGGCGGGATCGCGCTGAAAAAGCACGCCGAGAAACCTTTTGCAGTCACCATACATTCCACTGAAAACGAGCGCGGGTTTGAGGGAGACCATGCCTCGATGATCTCCGAGCTGGAGTGGCAGGGAACCTTCGAGGCGGAGAAGGTGCTGGTGACAAAGGAAGACACAAAGAACTCTATCCTGTTCGACCTGGATGTTCCAGGCGAAAAAGTTTCGGTTATCGACCCCTACAGCGACGGATGGAGGTCAAGAATTTTGGAGGAATACCAAGAACTTATTAAATCAAAACAAGAGGTAGTAAATAAGGAGTGATCACGTATCAGACCGCTTTTCGTGACCTGGGAATACCCGCCCTATAAGGCAGGGGGAATCGCGGCGCACTGCGAGGACCTAGCCACGACTATGGCCGACCAGGGTCACGAACCTGTAGTTCTCACCTACGGAGAGGAAGAGGAGTCCGAGTACCGCGACGGCGTCGAAATACATAGAGTGCCTGCGACAGAGGCGGCGAACGACACTGTTTCCTGGGCGATGCACCTGGGACACGAGATGGAGAAGAAGGCTATCGAACTGTACAAGAAAGAGGAGTTCGACCTGGTACACGCCCACGACTGGATGGCGGTTCCAGGCGCCACAGGAATCCAGAACACGCTGGACCTCCCGATGGTTTTCACGGTCCACTCCACGCAGAAAGGCAGGGACGGGATCGACGGCGAATACCAGAGGACCATCCACAACCTTGAGTGGTACGGAACATACGAGGCAGATCAGGTGATCACCGTTGGACGGGAATTCTCGGAGGAGGTAAAACACACATTCAATGTCCCGGAGGAAAAAGTGAACTACATACCCAACGGCGTCAACCTGGAGAAGTTCGACAACCACAGCAACGACCTGAGAAGAGACAACTACGCGCTGGACTGGGAGCAGATAATACTGTTTGTCGGGAGGATGTACCCGCAGAAAGGGCCGGGGCACCTTATCGAAGCGATGCCAAGCATACTTGACGATGCGCCCGATGCCAAGTTCGTGATGGTGGGCAGCGGCGCCACCGAGTATTACAAGAACATCGCCAAGAAGAAGGTGGGTGAAAAAGTTCACTTCCCGGGTTACGTACCCGATGAGGAACTTGTCTCGCTGCTGAAGACCGCAGATCTGACGGTCGCGCCTTCCGTCTACGAACCGTTCGGCATCGTCCCTCTCGAGGCCGCGGCATGTGAAACCGCGACAGTCGGCTCCTACGTCGGCGGGATGAAGGACACAATCGTCCACGAGTACACCGGTCTGCACACGTATCCTGCGGATTCCGGTTCCATCGCGTACCAGGTCAACCGGGCGCTGAACGACCCGGGCTGGGCTGACTGGCTGGGAGACAACGCCCGCGACCGCGTCGAGGACAACTTCCGCTGGGAGCAGATAAGCGCGTGGACCACCGGTATATACGGAAAGGCGATGGAGTGATATAGAAAAAGCTTTACACTCTAAACAGCTTATGATAGAAATTCTTCTTGTAGATGACGATGAAGCATATCTCGACCTCGCCGAGAGTTTCCTGGGTGAGGAAGATAACATATCCCTGGATACTACTGCCGACCCGGGAGGGATCGTTGACTCGGCCGGAGACTACGATGGATTAGTACTGGACCAGAGGATGGGCCGGGTAAAAGGCGCCGATATCGCCTCGCAGGTGCTGGAAATGTACGAGGACGTGGATGTCGTGGTCTACAGCGGTCTAGGGAGAGAGGATATCGACCTCCCGGACGATGCAGGGTTCCTTAAGAAAAGCGGTGGCATGGGACTGTACGACAGTATATCCGAATACTTTACTGGGGGCTGAGCCAGTCGAACATCAGCGACAGCATCCTTTCCTTGCCTTTCTCCGTGAAGGAGTGTTCCTCGCCCTCAAGCCTGTGGAACAGGGTCTCTCCCTCAAGATTTTTCACCGTCTTCAGAGAATGCTCCGGGTGTACGGTGGTGTCGGCGCCGCCGTGGAAGATCGCCACCGGTGCATCGATTTCTCCCACCACGGCCTCGAAAGGCTGTGAGTCAAGGTCGTCGAAGAAACGCTGGTCGATGGGTTTCCCGTCGATGTATTCGAACTCGCCCTTCTCTTCGACCGCGGCCCGGAACTTGTCCATTATCCTGTTGTAGGTCACCGGCGCTTTCCCTATAACGGCTTCCGGTTCCAGTTCAGGTGCGGCATGTAGGGCCACTTTGCCGCCGAAACTGGTGCCGAACAGAACGTATCGTTCCGGGTCGAAATGTTTTATAACCGCTTTCAGGTCCTTTATCCGGGAGGACAGGTCCTGGTCGATGAACTCTCCCGAGGACTCACCGTTGCCCCGGAAATCCAGTATCACAGGGTTAAAACCGTTTTCTACAGCGGGTTCGATGTACTCCGACTGGCGGTCCTTGTTGCCGCCGAAGCCGTGGCAGACGAAGAGCCACCTGTCGCTCCCTGCGTCTTCATGCAGAACAGCTACTTTTTCCCCGTTCTCGACCTCGATAAAACTTTTCTCTGTCATGCTCCAGTTTGCGAACCCTTTTCTTTTATCAGCTTCCGGAAGAACTCCACGAGTTCTTCGTCCATGTCGTCCCAGGGCATCGGTTTCCGGGCTTGCAGGTCTCCGTGGGCATCGAACTCTTCTATGCCGTGGCTCTGACTTAGACCTGACTCTGTCCCATAATAGATGACAGCTGGCTGGTCCTGTTCGAACTGTAGGCGGGCCGCATCCTTCAGTTTCTCCCTGCGGTTACCTGTCTGATAGAGGAAGCGGTTCATGTCGTGATTATCGAGGAAAGTAGGCAGATTGTAATCCTCTGGAAACCTCAAGTAATGTAGTTTAAGCCGGGTTTCAAGGAGCTTTCGGGGCTTCCATATCGAATCTTTGGCGATGTGCTGCCTCACCAGCTCCTGGAATCGAAAATCCAGTACCCCATCCAGCACGTCTGTGTACTCCTTCAGGATATGGGGAGAGGCAGATCCCAGCAGCCACTTAAGCCGTTTCCCGGAGACTCTAAGTGTTTCCAGTTCGCTGTACGTTATACCTTTCATCCAAGCCTCGCCTATAAGGATCGAGTCGGGATGTTCCTCTTTCATCTCATTGGAGAACTCTCTCCAGAACTCGTGTTCTATACCGATGACATGGTCGAGTCTGTAGCCATCAAGACCGAGTTCCAGCCATTTCTTCGCCGCACCTTTTATGTGCTCTCTGACAGGTTCGTGGTTCATGTTCAGCTTTGGTAGTTCATCGAAACTCAGGAAGGTGAGATAGTCATCCTCCGGGGGAGAAGCGCCGTTTTCCTCGAAGTAGAACCAGTCTCTGTATTTTGATGCCCTGCTTTTCAGGGCTTCCTGAAAGTAGGGGTGTTCGCGGGAGCAGTGGTTGGGTACGAAGTCGGCGATTACCCTTATATCCCTGTTCTTGGCCTCATCGATAAGTTTCTCCAGTTCTTCCTCAGTTCCAAAACGAGAATCCACGCTGTAGTAATCGGTTACGTGGTATCCATGGTAGGCCGAAGTCTCGTAGAAGGGGGAAAGCCAGATAACGTCTATACCTAGGTTATCCAGGTAGTCAAGTTTTTCCCTCACCCCCTTTATGTCTCCGCCTATGAACTCGGGATTGTGCCAGCCCTCCGTTGACTCGAACCCTGCGAACCTGTCGATGAACACCTGATAGATAACCGAGTTGTCGAACCATTCCGTCCCCATAAGGAGGTTTTCGTACGTCTGTTTAGAAAACTACTGCCTCAGACCGAAGGAATAAGAGAGTGGTGTTTGTGATTAAAGAACATGAGAGAAGTAGAGAGTCGCGGCGAGTGGCTTGAATGGGCCTCTGAAAGACTTGGGGAGCTAGAGTATTACGACCGTGAGCTCCCGAGGATGGATGTGCTCGAAGAAGAGGGGTTCCTCGCGTTCGCTTCCGGACTAGATATCAGTTCGACCCAGGAAATCCGGAAAATCTTGAAGGGTGAGGCGAGATGGGAGAACCGGGAGGAAAACGAAGCCGAGGCAGTCTTCATAGTTTACGACTTACCTATAGACTATAGTCAGGCCATGGATGAATACATCGAGGAAAGAGGTCGAAAGCCGGTTGTTTCAGTCCCCGCGCAAATAGTGGATGAGGAACTTGTCTCGCAGTACCGCGGTCTTTAACTCCTCAACCTTTTCTCCACCTGCTGCTGGAAGTCCATTAAATGTTCGGTTATGATGGCGAAGCCTTCGTGAGGGTGGTCGAAGTACGAGAAGTAGTTGTGGACGCTGCCGTCGTCGTAGGTCTTGGTGGCGATGTGGTGCAGGTGGTCTGAGGTCAGCATCTTCCGCCAGACATCAAGCACTTCCTCGTCGTCGAGCCGCTTCACTTTCTCTTCCAGTTCCTGTAGCTTCTCGAAAAGCATCCGCTGCATCGGGTTGCCGAGCCAGGCCGAGGCGTCCATCTCCTGGTCCGCCCACGAAACCGTGTTGTACTCGAACGCGTCGAACTCGCCGACCGCGGGCAGATCCGCTACGTCTCGCACCCGTTCGAACCGGAGGTGTTCTCTCTCCGCGACCTGGTAGGGCAGGTCTTCGAGGAACCACAGTATGCCGGTGCCCTCCCAGTGGTGTTCTCCGAAGGTCTCGTAGTCCATGAAAAGGTTGATGACGTCGCCCTGCGCGGCTTCCAGCCAGGAGGCGTACTTGTCCGCTGTCAGCGGGTACTCGTCCCACCACTCCGCGGAGAACCTGTAACCCACGTCGTCGGTTAACTCCCGGTTTCTCAGAAATATTTTTGTCCTCTCATCCGAGACGAAGTCGGGCTGGGTGTAGAGATGGTTCGGGGAACGCCATCCAAGTATCCTGGGCGCTCCCTCTGTGAATACTCCTTTGTAGCCTTCTTCCGCGGCCACTCTGCCGATATCGTTGTGGTATATCAGCTCGGTGTTCGTCATCACCTGCGGCTTCTTCCCGAAAGTATCTTTTATTATCTCGCGGTGCGTGTTCAGCTGCTTCCGGAACTCGGTCTTGTCGTAGAACAGTCCCGAAAGAGAATGGTAGTTGGTCTGTCCTATGAAGTCGATAGTCGAGTCCGGGAACCGGTTAAGCATGTCTATAAGCTCGGGGTGATACTGTTTCGCCTGTTCAATCCAGCTGCTCGAGATGGAAAAATTCAGCTTCAGAGGGTTGTCTGTCCCCTGTAGATCTTTTGCGGTCCTGAGAAGGCGTTCGGTCGCCGGGAAGTAACAGTTCTCGGCGACATCCCTGAAAAAATGCTCGTTCATCTCGTCGTCGAAGTACCGGTCGTAAAGCGTTTCCGCGTCCTCGTGGACGCCGTCGGTCCTGAGGCGGTGGGGCTGGTGGACTTCGAATGAAAGGGTTACCGGTGCCATAACAGGCTTTACTCGCAGCGGTTTAAATCGCCCACGGTCGTTAAAAATCAGACCCACAAATACTCTGATATGGAAGTTGAAACCCGGGAGCGTGAAGACGGCGTAGAGATACTGGTGCGTACAGAAAACAGGGTTGCGCTGGTCGTGGACACCGGGGACGGAGAGCGGATATACCTGCCTGAGCCCGGTTCCAGTGACAACACCTACTACGCGGAAAGCACCTCCTCGCTGGTCAAACACAGTGAGGGTTACAGGGTGCTACACCGGGGCCGTATAGAGGATTTAACTGTTCTTAACTGAGGCTCCTGTAGATCTCCATCGTCTCCCTGGCCACGGCCTCCCAGCTCCTTGACTCGAACTCCGGGATCTCGACCTCCATCGCCTTTTCCAGCCCGGTCTTTATCGAGTCGGAGTCGGGCCGCACCTTCACGAAGCTGTCCTGCGGCAGCACCTCCTCCGCACCGTTTTCGGTCGCGACCACGGGTGTTCCGGATTCAAGCGCCTCGGTCAGCGTCAGCCCGAAAGGTTCGTCTATAGACGGCGATACAAACACGTCCGCTGCCGAGTAGTAGTCTCCCAGCTCCTCGTCGGGTATGAACCCCGGGAACTTAACCCGGTCCCCGATACCGAGTATCTCCACGAAATCCTCCAGCGCAGGGGTCATGTGGCCCTCACCGCCGATAACCAGCGTGGCGTCCCCCGCGTTCAAAAACTTGCTGAACCCGTAGAGGAGATGTTCGATCCCCTTCTGTTCTGCGTGCCGGCCAACGAAGAAAACCATCTTCCCGTCTATACCGAGCTCCTCCTTCACGTTTTTCCCGGTGGAGCTGGGCTGCGAGAAACCGTTGTGTATCACCCGGGGTTCCCGGCCGTACTCGTTGAAAACTGCGTCTCCAAGTTTCCTGCTGACTGCTATAAGTTCGTCGGAACGCTCCACCGCCGCCCGCTCCATCTGTTCTATCTCTCTGTTCGTGGAGCGGGAACGACTGGAGCTCAGAGAGTGGAGGGTGGAGACCCATCGAACACCGGAATATTTCATCGCCTTCAGGCCGGATTCCGCGCCGAACCAGTCATGCGTGTGTATTATGTCGTAGTCCTCCGCCATCGTAACTACCTCGCGGCTCATATCCCTTGCGCAGGGTATCATGCCGTCGGCATCGGTCTCTATGCCCACGACATCGGGGATGTTGGGGGCACGGTCCTCGGGCAGGGCCAGCGTTACCTCGACATCGAGTTCACGCAGTTCCTGGAACAGGTGCGCGACGTGTATGTCGAGGCCACCGTCTATATTCGGGGGGAAACCCCAGCCCAGCATCAGTATTTTCTTCTCCACAGTGTCGGTTTGTCCGGTCAGGATTAAATGTCCTTTTCAAGAAGGAGGGGAAAAGAGAGAAGAGAAAGGATGTGGAGGGGTCTACTCGATACCCATCGCGTCGTTGGTCTTCTCTATAGAGGTCTCCTTCGAATCCATATCGAACATGGAGCGGATGGCGTCGATGTTGTCAGGCACCACGATGGATTCCTGGTGCACCATGTGGATCCAGTAGAGGGTTCCCGAGTCGACGGTAACGGTTTCCTCCCAGACCGCGACCTCCTGCATGTCGCTGCGTTTCCTGCCAAGGTCTCTCATCTTCTCGTGGATCTTCGCGGTGGAGTCGTAACCTTCGCCCGCGGAGACAAGTTCCACCCGGGGCTGTTCTTCGAACGCTTCAAGAACTTCCTGTTCCGAGACAGGTTCCTCCAGTTCGACGTTCACCATGTGGACGTGTCCGTAGGTCACGGGGACCTTGACCGCGAGAGTCTTGATGTCGAGCTCCGGCATAACAGCCTGGACGTCCGGTCCGTGGTGCGACGGCACTTCTGTCACTGGGATGGTGGAGTTTATCGGTCCGCGGGAGTCCTGCGGTATGTCGCCGCCTCTCCTCACCAGGTTGGCTACCGCGTTGTCGACACCGAAGTTCTCGTCGACCGCGCTCATCGTTCTTGAAAGGGACGTTGTGTTGCAGGAGACAACTTTCACGAAGTCCTCTCCAGCGGCTTCCTCGTAGTTCGCGTCAGCGTTGAACTTCACCTCGGCGATGTCGTCCGCTGCCCCGCCCTGGAAGATCGCCTTCACGTTCCCGGCGTAGAGGTTCTCCTTGTTCATCTCGTCGACTCCAGAGGGAGTGGCGTCCACCACGACATCGATCTCATCGAGAACGTCCTCAAGCAGGCCTTCGACGTGCATCTCCTGTTCTCTTAACTTCTCCAGTCCGTCCTCGTTGGAGGCGTAGAGGTCGGTGCCGTGCAGTTCTCCGTTCTCTCCCAGCGCGGTTTTCAGACCTGGGCCGGCGGAGACATCGGAAAGACCGAATAGCTCCATGTCGTCCTGTTTTTTGACCGCTTCCGCAACTCTCTTGCCGATGGTACCGATACCGTTTACAGCTACTTTTATCATGTTACCACATAATATGGTTCTCTCGGTGGAATAAAAGCTTTCCCGCAGTCAATTATTTAGGCCGGGAGTACACGTTTAAACCTGTGAAAGAACTGCTCGCAGAACTGGACAGGGGAGAGAACTCGCACAAGGGTGAGAACGGCAAAGTGGCGGTTATAGGGGGAAGCGTCGATTTCACAGGTGCGCCGGCTTTGGCCGCTGAAGCCGCGCTGAGAACAGGTTCGGATCTGACCCGGGTTTTGACCTCGGAGAAGGTCCGGGACGTAATCGCTGGCTACTCGGAGAACTTGATAGTCGGCTCCTACACGGGCGATTACTTCGGCCACGGTGCAGTAAAAGCTGCTGTTGAACTTTCTGAATGGAGCGATACTACGGTTGTAGGACCGGGTCTTTCAGAACCTGATACTGAGGCGTTGAAACAGTTCTTTTCCAGGAGGGATTCCTCCCTGGTGGTGGATGCCGATGCGATAGAGCCGGCTGTAGAGGCAGGTGTCTCGGATGCCGTTCTGACACCTCACCAGGGCGAGGCTGAAATAATAGAGGAACGCCGCGGTTCCGTCGAGGAGTTCGTGGAGGAAACAGGTTCCGTGGTGGTAGTGAAAGGTTCTACGGACAGGATCTACACTTCTGAAAGGGTTTATGAGAACGGTACAGGTTGTGCGGGCATGACTGTGGGCGGCACGGGTGACGTTCTCGCGGGAATCATAGCGTCGCTTGTATCCCGGGGAATGGGTCTCGAAGATGCCGCGAGAGCTGGAGCCTGGGTAAACGGGAAGGCCGGTGAACGTGCCTGCGAAAAGTACGGCAACGGCATGGTCGCCACCGATCTTCTGGGAGAGGTCGCAGGGACTGTCTCAAAGCACTAGGCTCTCCGGCAGTGGTCTATCAGCGATCGGTAGGTCTCGTGCTGGAGGGTCGAGGAGTCTCCTATCACCACCAGTTTTCGTTTGGCCCGGGTCAACGCCACGTTTAGACGCCTTACGTCTTTCAGGAAGCCGATGTCGTTCTGCTCGTTGCTGCGGACCAGGGATATGATAACGGCCTCTTTCTCCCGGCCCTGGAAACCGTCCACTGTGTCGACTTCGAGGTCCTCTCTGCCAAGTTTCCTGTCTATCAGGTCGACCTGGTCCTCGTAGGGCGATATCACCGCCACCTGTCCCTCTTCAAGGCCGCCCTCTATCAGTCTTTCTGCCAGTTCAGCGGCTTTATCGGCCTCGAACGGGTTCTCTCTGGATGTGGAGTCGGCGCGCTGTCTTTCACCGGCGTCTTCTCCCGCGGTGTCAATGAATACCACGGGCTCCTGAGGGTCCAGCGCCCCGTCGCCCTCGAACCCGAGGTCTTTCAGTGTATGGTCTGCCACGAGTTCGTCGGCCTCCAGTTTCCCGTCGTAGAAATGGCTGGAGGAGAACTCCATGATCTTCTGGTGCATGCGGTACTGCGTCTTCAGCATGTCCTTCACCCCGGGATGCCGGGAGGCCATCTTCTCGAAGAGACTGTTCTCCAGTTCGCTGGCCTCCTCGCTTTTCACTGTAGGAGGTAGCTGGCGGTGGTCTCCAGCCATCACCAGTTTCTCGCCCCGTGTAAGAGGTATCATGCAGGATGGTTCTGTGGCCTGGGTGGCCTCGTCTATCACCACGGTATCGAATTCGCGGCCCTCCATCAGGCCGGAGCCAGATGTGGAGTTGGTGCTGCATACCACGTCGGCGCTGTCTATAACCTCTGCCACGGCCTCGTCCTCCAGCTCTTCTGCTTTCTCGAACTTCGAGTCGATCTCCTCCTGCAGTTCAAGCCACTCGGCCATCTCCTCTATCCTGTCTGCAGGGACTCCTCTCGAGCCTTTTCCTTTCTCTGCCAGCTCCTTTATCTGTTCGTCGGACATGCCCCGCCGGTACCTGCCGGAGGGGTGGGTGAGGTCTTCCTGCTGGTCTTTCAGGTCGAAGGCCTCGTCCCGCAGTTCCTGGGAGCGCTGGTACTTCTCTCTGTCCTCGATGAGGCTGTCAAGCGTGTGGTCTCTGAGTGCAGGGGTCACTCTGGCCGGGTGTCCCACGCGGACCGCGTCCACATCCTGCTCAAGCAGGAACTCCAGGAGGTTGTCGACTGCAGTGTTGGAGTCGGCGGTGGCAAGGACGTCCCTGCCCCGTTTCACCTCCTGTTCTATCACCTCTATCAGGGTGGTGGTCTTCCCTGTTCCGGGCGGGCCATGGATCAGGTGGAGGTCGTCTGCTCCCACCGCTTTTTCCACAGCCGCTCTCTGGGAGGGGTTCAGAGAGGTGTTGTTCCATTCCTCTATGTCCTCGGGGGAGGGTTCTCCCGGCTCTTCCAGGCCGATTATGATGTCACGGAGCTCCTGCAGTCGGCCCTCTGCTTCGGGAAGGCTCTCCAGTGCATCTATCATCCGCTGGTAAGTTATATCGTTGACGTAGAGATCCATTCTCAGGTCTTTGCTGTAGACGAAGTCGGCCGGTTTCTGGTCGAACGAGACAGTTATCGAGTAGTTTGTCCTCTCCACCACGGTGCCGGTGGGGTTGTCGTCACGCAGCGGGTCTTTCTTGGAGATCATCACGAGGTCTCCAACGGATATCTCTGTCTCAGGTAGTTCCTCGCCTTTCCGGTTTCTCATGAACTTTACGCGGTGGCCGCCAAGTCCTTCGCCCTGGTCGCGGCCACGGAGATGCAGTATGGCTCTCCCGTTGTCCTCTCTTTCCCGGCCGGAAAGTTTCTTGATGCTTTCCTCGTGTTGACGCATCTCCTCCTCTCTTTCCAGCTCTACAAGTTCTCTGTAACGGGAGATGTAATCATGCAGTTCGTCTGCAGTATCTTCGTCTATCACAGCTGCGGATACCTCTGAATGCCCGATTCTGGAGCCATCGAGTTCTCTGGCCAGTTCGTCGGCGTTTTCCGTCTCTATGATGGCTCTACCGGAGTTGATGTCGATGTCTCCGAGGGCGTCCGGGCTTACATCCGTTTCTCCTGCTACGGCCCCGACTATGTCTCCAGGGCCTTCGTCTTTTAACCCAGATATAACGAGTCTTGACATCAGGACTGACTAGAATGCTTAAATCTTAAAATACCTGTCACGACCCGTGGTAGGCGTTCTCCGGCTCCCAGCCCGGTTCGAACTCGTAGTCCTGGCCTGACTCCTTGATGGCGTCCACGTGTTCAGACAGTGCCTCCTTCGCACATTCTGGCACCAGGTAGCGCCATTCCTCTCCGCCCCGGATCCTCCGACGTATCTCGGTCCCAGAGTACATCTCCGGCTCCTCGAGTTCCTGTTCCACAAGTTCGACCTCTTCTCGCTCTTCCACTATCTCTCTCACCAGTTCGTTCCGGGAGATTATGACCTCTGCTCCGGTCTTCTCCAGGACTTCGTCCATCCATCTCTGGTTTCCTTCCCTGTCTTTCTCGTAGTCCTGCTGCGGCACGATGTTCGTCTCCGGGAAACACTCGTGGATGAGTTCCTTTCTCTCCTCGAAGCTCAGCGGGTTTTCCTCTGTCCTTGACTCGGAGGCGCTCCCCACCACTATCACGAGTTCGTACTCCTCCCGATACTGTTCGATGACCTGCGCATGTCCAATGTGGAAAGGTTGAAAACGGCCGATGAACGCTGCTACTGGAATATTTCGTCACCTGCCTCGATGACGTCCGAGCGTTTTAATCCGGGTAATTTTTCCAGTTCGTGTTGTTCGAGAAGTTTTTCTCCTATCGCATAGGCCAGGGAGTAGCCCAGCCATTCGTGATATTCCTTGGAACGGAAGACAGGTTCCTCTTCTATCCCGGAGGACATCTTCGGTCTGAGTTCGCTCCATCTCCCGGCGAGTTCTTCCTGGCTGAAGTAGGTTCGCCACGGAGCTTTCCCGTCGTATATCTGTTCGGCGAAGTGCTGGGAGTGGGCCTCGAACAGTATGTACTGCCAGTTGAAAGCTATTTCCTCCCTCGACTCGAAGAAAACCGAGTGCGCGTACTCGTGGGAGACCTGCGTCTTCAGCGCGTCACGCCAGCCATCGATCCCGGAGTTGAACTCTATCTGGATGTAATCCTCCGAGTGAGTGTAGCCGTGCACGCCGTTAAGGTTCTCCAGTACGAAAGAGTTCTCGGTCCATCCCAGGCCAAGTTTGACGTTGTTTTCCTTCGGCTTCACGGCCTCACAGGTCTTCAGTGCGTTGTCAGCTATCCGCCGGGCTTCTTCAAGTTCGTTGCTGTCGGGTCTTATAGCGTGGCTCATTCCTTCCACTTTATGCTGCATCCCTGCGCGGGTTTTGATTCTTCCGGTGG